>NZ_JADEWU010000023.1:0-75933 GCF_015207485.1 Planktothrix mougeotii LEGE 06226 | reverse complement strand
TAATGGGGTAGGCTTGAGGTACATCTAACTCCTGATAACTGTTAACTGATAACTGATAACTGTCAACGGTCAACCCATGAAAAATCAACGTCGTTGCGTTGCTTGTCGCCAGTTAGCCGGCAAAGAAACCTTCTGGCGATTTGTCCGGCTCTATCCATCCCATCAGGTACAATTAGATCAAGGAATGGGTCGTTCAGCCTACCTTTGCCCCAACCCTGATTGTTTAAGAGTGGCTCAGAAAAAAAATCGACTGGGACACGCACTCCGGGCTTCTGTGCCAGAGGAACTGTATCAAACCCTATGGCAACGTTTAGCAACGCCTGATTAAGAAGCACTCACCAGTCAAGGCGATTTTTCTGAATCAACTGCCGATTGAAGTTCATAACCGATGTTAGGAGGTGTCAAGTTCACATTTAATCACTGAATTTAACAGGCAAGATGCCTGTTCCACTTCCCCAGATAGAAGACTGGGATATTCAAGTTAAACCAGAATAGGATAAATGGGCTGATGTGTCCAATGCTCCTCCTTCACCCGAAGGTTTATATCTGCTAACTTGAGAAAAACAATTGTAAAGATTTGAGGGGTTCAAGTTCAACAAAAATTGAAATAACATTAAGAACTGTCACAGCAGACGAATCCTCTGCATCCTTGACACTTAAATAACAAGAGCAGATGATATCGTTATTTAAAATGTAGAGGTTACTGTTGTAAGAGTAAATCGAACTATGTAAACATCAAACAATGGGTTGGTACGAAGAGGGGTCAGTGGATGAACAACGCCAAAGTCAGAATTTACGAACTATCACGGGAACTTAATTTGGATAACAAGGACATCTTAGCGGTGTGCGAACGGCTGAATATTTCGGTTAAAAGCCACAGTAGCACGATTTCAGAATCTGATAAAGAACGCATTGAAAAGTATGTAGCAACTCACCCGAACCCAGGTCAGCTTGATGGGAAATCCGAGCGATCGCACCCCAATGGGAAATCATCAGCAACGGCACCGGGCGAGAAGAAAAAGCAAGAAATTTTAGAGATCCAGAAGCCAAGAATCAGGCCTAACTCCGATGTCTCAGCCGTTTATGGCTCGGCGGATTCCCCTGCATCAACGTCAGTTGCCACTCCACCTAAGTCACTTGTTTCTCCAAAAGCGCCTGTGAAACCCACGTTAAATCGACCAGTGTTATCGAAACCCAATGCTCCTGCTCAAGCGGGAACGGAATCTTCCGAAACAACGGCCAGTGAATCTTCCCAAGCTGAACAGATTGGCATTCCTGCTCCGGCCGAAGAGAACAGCAGCTTTCAAGAGGTTGACCTCGATTTGTCAGAACCACCTCAATTGTCTCCTCCACCTGTTAGACCTGCATCCCCCGTTCCGGTTTCTTCTGTTCCTATCTCAGTTGCTACGACAGAGACAGCACCTATCGTTAAAAACAAGCCCGTTTTAAAAACGAATAAACCTGCACCTAAATCCGTTGAACCCAAATCTAAAACGGACGGGCCGGAAAGACCCACTCCTAAACCGCAACAAGCTCCATCCCTGGCTTCAGCAGAAACAAAAGAAAAAGACTCAGAAGTCAGAAAACCACCGCGCAAAGAGATCGGGACTCCCAGACCCAGCCGGTCTGTCCCGGAATTACAACCCCCTCCTGCGCGAAAATCGGCGGTTCAACCGATTGATGACGATGCAGAACCGTCCGAAAGCGCAGAAGAGGAACCCTTAATTGCCACAGATGATTTAATTAAACGGCCAAAACGGGCTGCTGTGACCTTAACTCGACCGAACCCCCCGCGAACTGGGAAACGAGGGCCAGAATGGGAGGAAGAGGAAGAAGAAGTTGTAGATACGGGTAAAGCCAAATCCGCTAAAGTTAAGGCTAAACGACGGGCTAAACCGTCTTTGGATGAAGACGATGATGATGAACTCAACGCATTATCTTTATCCAATGCCAATAACGCCATGATGAGTATATCTCTGGCCCGTCCACCGAAGCCCAAAGCCGGCCCTGGACAAGGTAACGTGGCAGCAACAACGGCTAAACCGAAAAAACAAGCTCCGAGTCGGGGGGGAGGTTCTTCGGCTGCAAATATGCGGCGTACAGAAGCAAAACCGAAGGCAGAACGCCCGGAAAAAGTGATTGTACCAGGGCCAATGACGGTTCAAGAACTAGCAACCGCCTTAGCCTTACCGGAAACGGAAATTATTAAACGTCTCTTCTCCCAAGGAATTGCCGTTAATATTACAGAAACGCTGGACTATAACACAATTTTAGTGATTTGTCAAGAGCTAAACGTTCAAGTTGAAACGGAAGAACAAGTATCCGGTGCGATTAAACCCGACAATATCTTCAACGCGGAAGACCTAGAACATCTGCAACGCCGTCCGCCGGTGGTCACGATTATGGGTCACGTCGATCACGGGAAAACCACCCTCCTCGATGCGATTCGCGAAACCAAAGTGGCTCAAGGGGAAGCGGGAGGCATTACCCAACACATCGGAGCTTATCATGTCGATGTGGAACATGAAGGTAAAACTCAGCAAGTGGTCTTCCTGGATACTCCGGGTCACGAAGCCTTTACCGCGATGCGGGCCAGGGGTGCGCGGGTGACGGACGTGGCAATTCTGGTGGTGGCTGCCGATGATGGGGTTCAACCTCAAACCATTGAAGCCATTAGCCATGCTAAGGCGGCGGGAGTCCCGATGATCATTGCCATTAACAAAATTGATAAAGAAGGTGCCCAGCCGGATCGGGTGAAACAGGAGTTAACGGAATTTTCGCTGGTTCCTGAAGAATGGGGCGGTGACACCATTATGGTTCCCGTCAGTGCCATCAAAGGTGAAAATCTCGATACCTTGTTAGAGATGATTTTGTTAGTGGCTGAGGTTGAAGATCTGTATGCCAACCCCAACCGAGCCGCGAAGGGAACCATTATTGAAGCTCACCTGGACAAATCTCGTGGCCCTGTGGCAACTTTATTAGTCCAAAACGGAACTCTGCGGGTCGGAGATATCGTTGTTGCGGGTTCGGTGCTGGGTAAAGTCCGGGCGATGGTGGATGATCGAGGCGATCGCGTAGACGAAGCCAGTCCTTCCTTTGCGGTTGAAGTCTTAGGGCTGCGGGATGTTCCTGCGGCGGGTGATGAATTCGATGTGTTTGAGAACGAGAAAGAAGCTTCGGCTCTGGCGACATCACGGGCTGAGACAAAACGACAAACTCGCTTAACCAAAGGCCGGATCAGTCTGAGTGAATTCTCGGCTCGTGCTCAAGAAGGTGATTTGAAGGAACTAAACTTAATCCTGAAGGCAGACGTTCAAGGTTCAGTAGAAGCCATTGTCAATGCCTTGAAAAAACTGCCTCAGAAAGAAGTTGAACTGCAACTGCTCTTAGCCGCACCGGGTGAAATTACGGAAACGGATATTGACTTAGCCGCCGCTAGTGATGCCGTCTTACTCGGATTTAATACCACCTTGGCTCATGGCGCACGGCAAGCCGCTGATCGCGCTGGGGTGGATATCCGCGATTACAACATCATTTACAACCTCTTAGATGATGTTCAAGCGGCGATGGAAGGGTTATTAGAACCGGAACTGGTGGAAGAAGCTCTGGGTCAAGTGGAAGTTCGGGCAATTTTCCCCGTCGGACGCAGTACCGTGGCGGGTTGTTATGTCCTGTCGGGTAAAGTCATCCGTAACTGTAAAGTCCGAGTCCGTCGTAAAGGCGAAATTGTTCATGAAGGCGCTCTTGACTCCTTGAAACGGATGAAAGAAGATGCTAAGGAAGTCAATGCTGGTTATGAATGTGGTATTGCCTTGGATAATTTCAACGACTGGAACATGGGCGATATCATTGAAGCGTATCGGATGACCACGAAACGTCGTACCCTAACCTTATAATCTTTATCCCTAATTGCTGAACAGCCACCTTTTATTCCAGTAATAATCGGTGGTTGTTGCTGTTTTAAGCGTCTGCGGGATTTAGGGGGATCATCGCCCAGGTGGTGTAGGTTCCAATGGGACTCCACAAAACAAAAGGAAGCAGTAAAAAGGCTGCGGTCTGAGAAATTGGCCAAACACTAATTATCAACATTAAGCCTAAAATAAAACCGGTTCCCCCTAAAAGGGTTCCAACTCGTAAACTTTTCGTTTTACACATCACAGGGGTATAGGACAAAATCACTAATTCTACTAATAGATAAAACCCCATTAACACCCAAGTTTGAGGCGTTTGGGGTTCGGCTTCCCAAACTAAAATTGCTGACCAAGCCCCCCCAATAAAAACAATTGTCCAAATTAAGGGAATTGCTTTTTCAAAGGTTAACCAACCCGGACGAGTTAAACGATTAAACCATCGGATGTCATTAGGGGTCAAAAGGGTATTACTGGCTAAGGCGACGAGAAAAGCTACTCCTCCAATTACCATCCAAGATTTAATCATAATTTTTGACTCTTTTAACCTTATTCTGGTTATTTTATATTAGTTGGTTATGAGTTAAATCTCCCAAAAGCATGAAAATTAAGTGCTATCCCTAAACAATTCTAGCCCATTGCATTAATTTTAAAAGAGAATCCAAATTGACCTTAATATTTTGAGATCCATCCGTAGGAGAACAATGGGTATTCGCTGCTTCACAAAATAAACAGTAATAATCACAACCCACAATATTACTTAATTCCCAATAACAAGATAGCGTCCAATGTGGCATTAAGAACTCAATAACCTGAGTTCCTGGGGAACAAAAAACTAAATTGGTTAAGGCGGCTCCATGAGGAGAAATAATGACTTTAGTATTTGCCATATAATAGGCTTGTTGTCTAACTGATAAAGTTTCTAAATTCAAGGCGGTAAACCCAAATTGCTGTAAAAATAAGATGACTTCTGCTTCATTATCGACTTGACGATAGGATGCCAGACTTCGACTTAAATAAACTCTTTCTAAGGGCAGTAATTCTAATTTTTCTTGAGAATTGAGACACAAATTTTTCAAGAAATTACAAGCCCATTGAGGGGTTCTGGACGTTGCATGAGAATAGGAAGGAATTAAAATTTTATCTGCTTTTAAAGCTGGATTTTTGCAACTTTCAATAATTTTTTCTGGGGGAATCTTTAATAGTTGCAATGTCTCATATTCATAGTTTAATTGGTATCGATTCACAACAAAATAATCGACTTCTTTAATTAAAAAATGTTGTAATAATAAATCAAATCTAGCAATAATATCAAACATCCAGTGGTAATAATTTTCACCCCATTTTATTGATAAAAATGCCACTGTTCCACCGATATTTTGTGATGCAATAAAATGAGGAGAATTAACTAATAAAGCCGCACTTCCGGTGGATAAATCTGTGATTAATTGATTCTCTGAATTGAAAACAGCACTGGTTAATGTATCCGCCCAAACTTGGCCTTGAGGGAGACTATAAACAAAGGCTTCCGGGAAATGAATTGAGGTTAATTGAAAATGAGGGTTGAGACTTCCTGCGATTAATTTAGGGGGAGTAAGTTTGATATTACTAGGTAGATAAACTTGGATTTTAGTTAAATTGTTTTCTGTAGGAGTCGTAATAAAATCATCATCTGATAAATTAAATACTTTTTGAATTAAAGGAATTGGTAATTGATGATGAACCTCACAAAGAATAGCATCTAATGGTTGATTATTTTGTTTAAAAATAGTAGAAATACAATAATATGCTTCATGATAATCTGGCTGTAATTGTAATCCTTTAATTAAATAATCTAAAGCAAGATCCCATAGTTTCTGTTGACTTAAAATTTTACCAATGGCGATATAATACCCGCTTTGCGGATTTATATTTATGGCATTTTGGTAGGCTTGAATTGCATTTTCTAACTGATTCTGAGATAAAAAAACTTCTGCTAACTTTCCATAAAACCAATCTATATTTGGATTAAGCTGAATGGCTTGAGAATAAAATTTAATTGCATTTTCTTGTTGTTTTAATTTAAAGAAAGCATCTCCTAATTTAATATAAATCCAACAATTTATAGGCTCAATGTCAATTGCTCTTTTATAATAATCAATGGTTTTTTCTATCTGGTTTAAGTTAAAAAAAGCTTCCCCTAGACCAAAATAAGCCCAACAAAAATTAGGATTAAATTTAATAAATTGGCTATAGGCTGCGATCGCTTCTTCCCAGCGTTCTAATTTAATTAATACTTCTCCTAAACTATTGTAAGACCAAGGAAAATTAGGATTAATTTGAATAGATTTAGAATAAGCATTTATGGCATCTTCATAACGTTTTAACTGCATTAAAGCTTGACCTAATTTATAATAAATCTGGTCATTGTCAGGATTTAATTCAAGGGCTTGATTATAGAAAGATAAAGCTAGTTCAGGGGTTCCCTGTTCTAAATAATGATTTGCAGAAATTAAATAAGATTCTGCTGTTTGTAAATCTTTTCTGGTATTATTATCGTTAAAATAGCTCATTATTATTCAATAACCTTTGCCATTTTTAAAAGTTTAATAATATTATAAGGCTTAACTTTTATATTGTCAAAAATGGGAATAGAATTTAATTCGACCTCATCCACAGGTTCTCCGACACAACAGTAATATTCACAGCTAACTATATTGCAAAGTTGCCAATAATAAGAAGTCTCCCATTGAGGAAATAAAAATTCAATCACCTTTGTATTAGGACGACAAAAGATTAAATTAGTTAATCCTGATCCATGGGGTGCAATAATAATTTCTGCATTAGCAAAATAACCAACTTGTTCTTGAAAAGGTAAATGTTCTAAACACACTGTTTGAAAACCTAATGTTTCTAAAAAGGGTAAAAATTCCGACTCATTCATGACTTTTCGGCAGTTAGCATTTTCGCGGCTTATATAAATTCGCTGAGGATAATTATTTGTATTAATACCAGAAAAAAGAAATTTATTCCTAATAAAATTTACTCCCCATTTTGAGGATTTTAAATAACTCCACTGAACAAAAGATGGAACTAATAATACTGAACCTTTTACTGAGGGATAAATACAGTTATCAATGACTTTATGTTCAGGAATATTCAACAGCTTTAGCATTTCTTTTTCATAAGGAGATTGGTGACGGTTAACGACAAACCAATCAATTTTATTAAAATCAAAATCAGCTTTCTCTAATAAATGCAAACGGGCTATAATATCAAACATCCAATGGTAATAAATTAATCCGAATTGCGCTGATAAAAAAGCTACATTTCCTTCTAATTCTAAAGGCTCTGGTAATTGCTCACGACTAATTACTAACTCACTACAACCTGTTGATAAATCCTTAATTAACTGGTGTTCTGAAGTCATGACAGCAGATGTTAAAGCATCTCCCCATACTCGTCCATTAGGGATCACTGCAACAAACGCTTCTGGGGATAGCATAGAGTTAGGAAACAACCTAAAATTAGGTTCACCCAATATTCCGTTTGGAGGATTAAAAATTACCAAACTTTGAGGATAAATCGATATTTTTTGAGCCAGAGGATAATCCTGAATATTTATTAGTAAATCAGGGGATAAATTCAAGTGTTTTTTAAGTACATCAAAAGGGATAATTTGCAAATATTTACATCCATCTCCATCTAACGTTCGACCCATTTTTTCTAAAATTAAACCCAATTTAACATAACTATCAAAATCGTCTGAGTGTCGTTTTAACCATTGCAATAAATAAGAAATTGCTTCTTCCCAATTTCCTAAATTAGAATGCACTTCTACTAAGTTTAAATTTAAGTCAGGATAATCAGGATTAATGTTTAGACAATTACTAAAAGCAATGTACGCTTCTTCCCATTGTTTCAATTCTTTTAAAACTATTCCTAAATTAAAATAAGCTGCTGCAATATTAGGATTAATAGCAATAAAATGACGATAAGTAGAAACTGCTTTTTTTTCCTGTTTAACCGATTGGTAAGCTTCCCCTAAACCATAATACGACCAGCTAAAATCAGGATTTAATTCTATGGCTTTTTGATAGGCTAAAATTGCTTCTTCAAAGCGTTGTAGCTTACTTAAATTTTCTCCTAAACCTTGATACGACCAGCTAAAATCAGGATTTAATTCTATGGCTTTTTGATAGGCTAAAATTGCTTCTTTAAAGCGTTGTAGCTTACTTAAATTTTCTCCTAAACCTTGATACGACCAGCTAAAATCAGGATTTAATTCTATGGCCTTTTGATAGGCTAAAATTGCTTCTTTAAAATGTTCTTTTTGACTTAAAGCCAACCCTAATTGACAGTAAGGATGATAAAAGGTAGGATTAAATTGAATGGCGTAACGATAGCAAACAATTGCTTGATCAATTTTGCCATTGTCTAAAAATTTATTTCCTAAATTAAACTGGTCTTCCGGTTTAATTTTATCAGGTTCTCTAATTAAAATTTGATATTGACATTCGTTGGCGAGTTCCGTTTGATTGGTTGTCGTAAAAATATTGGCTAAATCTCTATAAAATTTTGTATTATTAGGATTAATTTTTATTGCCATTTGATAATAATCTGTAGCGGATTTCCACTTTTGCTTCTCCGCATAAATTATACCTAGATTGGCATATATTTCTGCTTGATTAGGTTGTAATACTAAAACTTGTTGATAATAATTTTCAGCTTGCTGGTAGTTACCTTTTAACTGCATTACAATTCCCATTAATCGATAAGCATCGCCCAATTCTTCATTGTTTTTCAAAGCAATTTTACAAATATTAATTGCTTCATCTAATTGGCCTTGTTTAATATAAATTTCAGCTTTTTTGATAATTTCTGATTGGGTCATAATTATAGAATAAACAATTAATTTGAAATAGGTTTTTATATAGATTTAGCTACACAGATCACAACATAACTTTAATCTAATTCCAGTTCAACTTCATTCCCAAAAACTCCTCTAACTGCTGATTATAAGGTTGAAAATAATTCTGGAGTAAGGCGCGTGTTGATTGGGAAATGGGGGAATAAGGTCTGGTATTATATTGAGGATATTTTTGTAAATGATATTCAGGTAAACCTAAAAATTGAAGAACTTGTGTTGTTCCCTGATCAGGATTTGCATAAAAGTCTTCACTTTTTAAAATTAAAAACTGTTCTTTGGGAAAGATTTCCATCCATTTTTTTAAGAAATGAATATAGAATCCTTTGGCGAGATATCCTTGAAATTGAGATTGGTTGAGTTTTGTCCAAAAATCAATCGTTTGATCCTGCAATTGTTCTATCTCCTGGCGAACTACCTCTTCAAAAGAACGGTGTTCCCATTTTAAACTAACCCAATGATAATAGTGAGAAATAGCTCGATCAATCGGATTTCTTAACAGAAGAATTAATTTTACTTTGGGGAAAAATTGTACTAAATTTTTAGCGACTTCTGGAGAATTAAAGTTAATGGGGTTTGCTTCTCCCACTAAACACTTATAATCTTGAGGAATGGGAGGAAAATGAGAAAAATACCATTCTAAACCTCGATGAACTTGATTTGACCAAAACGGCATTTCTTTAATCATGGATGAAATCACGTTTGGATGTTCAGATAGATAATAGTTTAAAGAAGTTGTTCCCCCTTTTTGGCTTCCAATAATTAAAAAATCCAGATGATTAACGGGTTTTAAAGTATCTCTAATAAGCTGCCATTTGGGACGAAATTGCGGAATAATTTTTTGACCTGCAATATAATTATATTCAATGGCTGCTGATAAATCACCCTTTTGAGTTAGTAATACCGCTAAATTTAAGTAAAGAATACAGGAGTCAGTATTTTTAGCAATTGCTTTGTGGTAAATATTAATGGCTGTATTTAGAGAGTTATTTTGATCAATTAACTCTACAACTATTTGATAATTCCAGAGGAAAAGATCGGGTTTAAGCTGTAAAAATTTAAGATAGGCATTAACGGCTTCATTTCTTTGCTGCTGATGAGATAAAGCCATCCCTAAATTGTAATAAGATTCGGGATCATTCGGGTTTTGTTGAATAGCCAAACGACATTCATTCGCTACTCTTTCTAAAGCTGTTTTTTGCTCTAAAATGGCTTCTAACTGTTGAGCAAGCTCTAAATGATCAGGTTGGAGATATAAAGCAATTCGATAAAAAATAATAGCGCCATCCTCATAATTATTTTCAGCTAAATATTTGGCTACTTTTACATAAAGCTCAAAATCAGTCGGTAAAAAATGCTGCCATTGAGATAACTCAGAAGGTTGATTCAATTTTGAATAATAGTCATCAATAACTGCATCTGATCCCGCTTGAATTTGGTCTTGAATAACTTCTCCAATTCGATTTAAACTTGCTAATAAATCGGGATTTTGTTTCCAAGCGTTGAAATAAGCAAAAACCGCTTCTTGTTGATTTTGTTGTTGATATAAAGCTTCTCCTAAATAATAATAAGACCAACAAAACTCTGGATTGAGATCAATAGCTTTAGAATAAGCTAAAATCGCCTGTTCCCATTGTTTTTGTTGAAGTAAAGCTGTTCCTAAGTTATGATAAGACCAAGAAAAATTCGGGTTGAGTTCAATGGCTTGACAGTAAACAATAATAGCTTCCCCCCATTTACTTTGTTTAGAAAAAATATCTCCGAGTTGATGATAAGCCCAAGAAAAGTTGGGATCGAGCTCGATAGTTTTTTGGTAAAGTGCGATCGCATCTTCCCAGTTTTCTTGTTGGTGATAGATTTCAGCTTGTTGATATAAATCTGATCCAGAAATTTCTGAGTTGACAGTGGAGTAACGATCAAACATGATTCAATATAAAAGGGATTAAATTTAATCTTTTGTTAATCGGTACACGATATAAAACATCAAACCAGCAATTGTGGGAATCGCCAGCAAATAGATCAATAAAACTTGAGAAATCCCACTAGCCACATATAATAAAGCACCGTAGGGCCCGAATACAAAGATTAAGAATAAAATCAGTTTAATTGGAGTCCATTTAACGGGTTTTAGGGTCTGCATATTTTTACCGCCTAAATTGGGTAACATCACAGATTTAGGCGGTTTTCCAAAATTATCATGTTGTCCTGATGGCTTCTGTTTTGTCATTGTTCCTCAATTTACTTTCTTTAAACTACTGATCATCGATCTCAATAAGACTTATAATAACAGGTTGATAAGCTAAAACTTTAAATTTATGTTGAGTTCATCTCCTCGAATTAGCGTTATTATTCCGGTTTACAATGGCGATCGCTACATGAGCCAAGCCATTGATAGTGTATTGAGTCAAACCTACTCCAGCTATGAGATTATTATCGTTGATGATGGTTCAACAGATAATACCCATCAAATTATACAACATTACATCGAAAAATATCAGAATCAATCTCTAATTCGTTACATTTTTCAACCTAATCAAGGAGTTGCAGCCGCTAGAAATCGAGGAATTCAGGAAGCTAGAGGAGAATTTATTGCATTACTGGATCAAGATGATATGTTTTGGCCAGAAAAATTAGCCCATCAAGTTGCTTGTTTTCAGGCCAACCCTGATGTAGCAATTGTTAATAGTGGTTGGCGTTTAATCGATGAAAATAATAATAGAATTTCTGATATTGAACCTTGGCATAATTTACCGAATTTAACCTTAGAAACTTGGGTAACTAGAACCCCCATTTTACCCAGCGCATTGATGTTTAGGCGAGATACTTGGCAGAAAATAGGGGGATTTGATTCTCGGTTTAACGGTGTGGATGACGTTGATTTTATTTGGCGTTTAGCATTGCGTGGATATTCAGCAATTTGGTTAACTGAAATTACTGTTAATTATCGACAACATCAAGAAACAGTTTCTAATACAAAAGCTAAAGAACGAGCCAATTTAATGATAGCTGTTCAAGATCATTTTTTTGGTCAGCCTAATTTACCCGATGAAATTCGTCAACTAGAAAAACTAACTCGATATGAATCCTTAACTTGGATGGCATGGCATTTATATCATACCCATCATCCTCAGCAAATGGCTGAATTTCTACAAAAATCTTTGTCCTACACTCCTTATACTATCGCTATTACCATTTCCGATTGGGTACATCGGTTCATGGGGTATTGTCTGGCTTATGGGTATGAACTGGAACTCGAAAATTTCTATAATTTACAAGATTGGAAACAATTAATTTCTAAAATAATTCCTCAAACTAAACCTAGGGTTAGTGTTATTATTCCAACCTATAACTGTGCTCAATATATTGAACAATGTGTTAAGAGTGTTCTGGAACAAACCTATACAAATTATGAAGTTATTGTTATTGATGATGGATCTCAGGATAAAACTCAACAAATTTTAAAACCTTTTTTGTCTGTAATTAAATATATCTATCAAAACAATCAAGGAGCCGCAAAAGCCAGAAATCATGGTTGTGAAATTGCTCAAGGAGAATTTTTGGCTTTTTTAGATGGAGATGACTTTTTTTTACCTCAAAAATTAGCGGAACAGGTTGCTACTTTTGATCATGATCCGACTATTGATTTAGTTCAAAGTGGCTGGTGTATTGTTAATCAAAAAGGCATCGGAGTGAGTGTCATTACGCCTTGGGGAAACGCACCGGAATTAAATTTAGAAACTTGGGTTTTACATAAGTGTGTGCGTCCGAGTGCTATGATTTTGCGGCGAGAATGGTGGGAAAAAGTTGGAGGATTTGATCATCGTTATCCTCCTACAGAAGACTTGGATTTTGTTTTACGCCTTTCTTTAATGGGATGTAAAACCGTTTGGTTTAAAGAAATTCATGCCTGTTATCGTCAACATGATCATAACTTAATGTCAGGAGGATTAAAAGTTATTGAAAATACTGAAATTGTTATGAATCAATTTTTTAATCATCCCAATCTTCCTGATCAAATTCGTCGCTTACGCCGAAAAGAAAGTTATGAACGCTGGGTTTGGTTAGCTTGGCGAATGTATCGAGATGCTTATCCTGATTTAATGATATCTTGTTTAGAAAACTCTATAAAATATACTTTTTCTCCTCTAACGGAAACCATCTCTCAATGGCTTGATGCGTTTCAAAATATTGCAGCAGACTATGGAGAAACTATCGATACTTATGCTTTAATTAAATCTCAGGAATGGCAATCCGTTTTAAATAAAATTATGAATCCAAAACTCAGCACCGAATCTAAACCTCAATTAACACCCGCCACTAATAAACCTCATATTATGTTAATGAATACTGATGATCCCGGTATTGGAGGTTTAGCACAATATGATCATTTGATTTTATGTGAATTAGCAAAATTAGGTTATCGAGTAACAGCCGTTAGACCCCAACATTATAACCCCTTAGTTGAGGAAGAAAAAGAGTTAGGAATTCAGCAATATTGGTTAGACTATAGTACCAGTAAAGATTTACCAAGAATTCTCAGAAATACCCAAGATGCAGAAACCCTTTATCAGGAAATAAAGCCCGATTTTATTATTTTTAGTGATGGCTGGCCTTACTCCCATTTTGCCGCTAAACAAGTGGCAATTCAACAGAATATTCCCTATATGATGGCGATAGGATTAGCCATGCCAGAACACATTGATTTTACTATGGGAGATAATGTTCCCTATGCCAAAGGAGTCTTATATCAATATGGATTAGCTCGGACTTTTAATACCGCAGCCTATGAACATCTTAACATTTTACAAGAGAAATTTGGCTTACCCAAAGATAAAGGAAATGTGGTATATTATGGACGATCAGAAAAATATTTTGCCCCTCCTAATTTAGCAAATCGTCAACGGTTGCGGCAAGAAATAGGGATTCCTGAAGATGGGATTATGTGTTTAACAACGGCAAGGTTAGCACCCATTAAAGGACATCGGTTTCAATTAGAAGCGATCGCCCAATTAAAACACACTTCTATCTGGGAAAAATTATACTTTGTTTGGGCAGGAACAGGAGAAGGAAGTGATCACAATTTAGAACCGGAATTAAAAGAAAAAGTTGAGCATTTAGGTGTTAGCGATCGCGTTATATTTTTAGGACAACGGTGGGATATTCCCGACTGGTTAGATGCCTGTGATATCTTTGTATTAACCTCCTTAGCCGAAGCCGCCCCATCCTTTGCCATTATGGAAGCAATGGCAAAAGGATTACCCATTATTGCCTCGGCTGCGGGGGGTATTCCCGAAGGATTAGGAGAGACCGGAAAACTGTTAACTAATCCTAATATTGATCCTCAAAAAACGGTAACTGATCTTGTTCAAGCCCTGCAAGAATTAGCTGTTAATCCTCTATTATTATCTAAAATGGGTGTAGCATCTAAACAACGGGCGGAAGAACTGTTTAAAGAAGACCGGATGTTAAAACAAACCCTAACTATTATCAAACAAGCCCTAGAAGCAGAGTTTGATTCTGACTTTGCTAATCAGCCCCAAATCAAAAACGGGATTAAACAATTAAATCAACAGTTAAATTATGCTTCCTGTCTGTGGAATGCTTGGTTTGCATATACCCAAAATAATCAAACCGATATGTTAAAATACCTCCAAGCGTCCTTAAAGTTTTCAACTTCGGAATTTATTACCGAAACCCTATTAGATTGGGTCGAGGATTTTATCAGACTATCAACCTATAAAAATCAACCCTTAAACACCTTAACCCTAACCCAATCTTCTCAATGGAAATACCTGATGGCAACCCTCCTCGGTATTCGTTCTTAGTTAGCCATCCTATCCCTTCCTGAAAAAATGTTATATTAAGATGAAAACCCCATACATAAATCCACTTTAAGCTATGTCAAATCCTACTCAAATCCTATTAGATATTCCAGAAATTGAACTGCCTCCTACCCAAGATCAACTCCCCTGTGATGATGGAATTCCGATGGAAACAGCACGCCATAAACTGCAAATGGACTTATTAATAGAACCCCTTAGTCATGCTTTACAACATCAAGATATTTATATTGGGGGGAATATGTTTGTTTACTATAGTCTCGCCCAAGTTCGCAATCAAGACTTTCGAGGGCCAGATGTTTTTATTGTTTTAGATGTTCCTCGTAAAGAACGAAAAAGCTGGGTGATTTGGGAAGAAGGAAAAGGGCCAGATATAGTCATTGAACTACTTTCTGAAAGTACCGCACAACGGGATAAAAACGAGAAAAAATTAATTTATCAAAATCAAATGCGAGTCACCGAATATTTTTGGTATGATCCATTTAATCCTGAAGATTGGCAAGGATTTCGTTTAGACGGAGGTGATTATCAACCCCTAGAACTAGATACTAAAGGACAGTTAGAAAGCCAGAAATTAGGCTTGAAATTAGTTCGCTGGTCAGGAATATTTTATAATATTAATACTGTTTGGTTACGCTGGGCAACCTTAGAAGGGGAACTATTGCCTAATAGTCAAGAACGAGAAAAAACAGCCCAAGAAAATGCAGAAACTGAACGCCAACGGGCAGAAACTGAACGCCAACGGGCAGACAAAGCAGAACAAAAAGCTAATCGTTTAGTCGAATTACTACGGGCTGGGGGGATTGATCCTGATCAAATTGAATAATTGAATTTTATAATTTTAACAGGCAAGATGCCTATTCCACACATCCCCTTGATTAGGGAGGGATAGTCAAGTTCAAAATCCCCGTTTATTAAGATTTAGGGGGATCAAACTATAAACATAAAATTGTAAATTAGTTATGAAAACAGCATTAATTTGTGGCGTATCGGGACAAGATGGTGCTTATTTAGCGGATCTTTTATTAAAAAAAGGTTATTCCGTTTGTGGCACATCACGGGATGCTCAAATGTCTTCCTTTAGAAATTTATCTTCTCTAGGAATTCGAGAAAAAATTAAATTAGAGTCCATGAGTCTGACGGATTTTAGAAGTGTATTACAAATCCTGACCAAAATTCAACCGGATGAAGTCTATAATTTAGCAGGTCAAAGTTCAGTCGGGTTATCCTTTGAACAACCTGTAGAAACGTTAGAAAGTATGGCAATTGGAACTTTAAATTTATTAGAGGCGATTCGATTTACCAAAGCCAAAATTAAACTTTATAACGCTAGTTCTAGTGAATGTTTTGGAGATACTAAAGGACTTCCTGCTGATGAAAATACTCCTTTTCGTCCCCGAAGTCCTTATGCTGTTGCCAAAGCTACCGCTTTTTGGGAAGTTGCAAACTATCGAGAAGCTTATGGTTTATTTGCCTGTTCGGGTATTTTATTTAACCATGAATCACCCCTGCGTCCTGAACGATTTGTTACCCAAAAAATTATTAAAGCAGCGATTGATATTGCAGCCGGAAAACAACAAAAACTGTATTTAGGGGATATTTCTATTCAACGAGATTGGGGTTGGGCACCGGAATATGTAGAAGCCATGTATTTAATGTTGCAACAGCAAGAACCCGATGATTATGTGATTGCAACCGGGGAAACTTATTCATTAGAAAAATTTGTCGAAGTGGCGTTTAGTTGTGTGGGGTTAAATTGGCAAGATTATGTAGAATCTGATAGTAATTTATTACGACCTACGGATATTGCGGTAGGTCGAGGAAATCCCACTAAGGCAGAACAGAAGTTGGGATGGAAGGCACAATATAAAATGCCAGATGTTGTTAGAATGATGGTAGTAAGCCCTTCAGGGCTTCCCTATTAATCCAAAACAATTAAAACAATAAAATTATGCCTAATTATACACCCTTAAAAACGACAATTCTTCCATTAGAAAATGGCGATCGCTTAACTCGTCCAGAATTTGAACGGCGTTACCAAGCTATGCCAAATCATCAAAAAGCAGAATTAATTGAAGGAGTAGTTTATATGGCTTCCCCATTACGTTTTCGTAGTCATGGAGAACCCCATGCTCAAATTAATACCTGGTTAGGGGTTTATTATGCAGCAACTCCTGGGGTTTTAGCCGCCGATAATACAACTGTTCGACTCGATGGAGAAAACGAACCCCAACCCGATGCTATTTTATTTATTAACCCCAATTTAGGAGGACAATGCCATATTAGTGAAGATGATTATATTGAAGGATCTCCAGAATTAATTGTAGAAATTGCAGCCAGTAGTGTGGCTTATGATCTTTATGATAAGAAAAGAGCTTATCAACGCAATGGTGTAAAAGAATATTTAGTATGGCAGGTTTATGAACGCCAAATTTGTTGGTGGAAACTTCAGGAAGGGGAATATATTGCTTTAGAAACCGATAAAAATGGGGTGATTAAAAGTCAAGTATTTCCTGGTTTATGGTTGGAGATGCGATCGCTTTTAGAAGGGAATTTGGCTGAGGTATTAAAAAAATTACAGGAAGGAATAGAAAGTCTTGAGCATCAAGACTTTATTCGTCAATTGTGTTAGAATAGTTAATTTTAAACCCATCTATTATGAGCAAAACTCCTTTTAATACAGCTAAATTAGATGAAATTTTATCAAATAAGCGTTTTAGACTAGAAAAAGAACGACAATTTTTGTTAAATAAAACGTTAGAATGGTTAGAAGAATTTGGGGCTAAATATGGAATTGAACAAGCTTATATTTTTGGTTCTGTAACTGAGTCTAACCGATTTCATGATCAATCAGATATTGATGTTGCTGTCGAACAGATTAATCCATGATCAGTTGCAAGCTAATTTAGATAAAGCTCTAAAATTAATGCCCTATCTTGAAGCAGATATCAATCGATTTATTGAGCAATTGTCTGATGATTTAGAGAGAAATGATCAAGAGAATTAAAAACCCCTAGCTAGAGTAAAAAATCATAATCCAACAATTGATCAGCTTTAAAAGGACAATGTTCAGGAAATATTGAAGACAGCCTACCATCCCTACGAAAAAGACAGTCAATTATCAAAAATCTGTTTAACTGTTAACTCCAACTCAGGAAAAGCCAAAGACTCAACTCTTTGATCATCACGAAATTGCTTGACCTCATACTCCCCATTAACCATATAATAAACCGAAAGCGTCGGCGATTTAGGATCACCAACAAAACGCCGTCCCCCCAATCCCAAATAATCCACAATCCAATACTCTGGTATTCCCATTAACTCATAATCTCCCACCTTTCTCAAATAATCATTCTGCCAGTTTGTGCTAACAACTTCCACCACTAACCGCACCGAACTCCCCAACGCAATAATAGACTCTTTCTGCCAACGGGATTCTTTGCTTAACTCCCCTTTATCTAACACAATTACATCTGGCAGATAACCAGACTCATCATCCAACGGTTTCAGCAAACAATCTCCCGGAATCGAGTAAGGGAAATCGTAACGGTCAATTTGAACCCCTAGTTTTAAGCTGATAAATCCTGTAATATTAGAGTGAGCACCCGTTCCTAAAGGCATTTCTACAATTCTTCCATTGTGTAGTTCATAGTTGCAGGTTGTATTTTCTGGATACCAGACCACAAATTCATCAAAGGAGATAGGTTTAGTAAGCGTCTGAATCATAATTCTCCTTAATCGTGGGATTCAAAAATTTATTTTATATTGATTTCTGTAATTAACCTATTGTATCATTAATTTTCAAAAATGGTGTTCATCGGGTAGAGACGTGCCATGGCGCGTCTCTACCGGGGGTTATGGCAAAAAATCAGAATCCAACAACTGATCAGCTTTAAAAGGACAATATTCAGGAAATATTGCAGCCGGAAGATCGGTTTTTTTAATCACTTGCTTTCGGGCTTTGGGATAAATTTCTTCCATCTCCTGCAAAAAATAATTATACAGGGTTTTGGACTTTAATAATAATTCTAGTTCAAACCGAAAATTATCAATTTCAGTTTGCCAACCTTTACCACAACGCTCTCGTTCTGCTTCCCAATATTGGTAAAGCAATAAATGAATTAGTAATTGTCTCAAATAACTAGAAACCTTGCGCTTTTGTTCATTCCCCAAAGCCAATATTTCCTCCATTAAATGTCTTAAATCAAGTCCATTTATGTCTTTTTTTTCTAACTTTTGATAAGTGTCTTGTAACCAGAGATAATAATCTTGTTCATAAAGACTATAATTCTCGATATTGTTCATGGAATCACCTTTATTTTTGGGATTATTAACTACTTATGCTTGACCGCCACGCCATTTAAAAATGATCGTCTCCTCAGCCTGCTTAAACTCGATATCAAACAAATCAAACACTACCTCTCTACCCAACAAAACTTCTTCACAAAAATCACTTTGTATCCACGCCACAGGAGCCATAAAACGATGACCTTCTATCTCTATTTCCACCTGTCTTAATAGATATTCAATACTGCCACCAATTCCTTCACCACTACCCAGATTTTCTCCCTCTCCTTTAGTGTAGCCTAATCGCTCACCAAGCTGTCTAGTAATTAAGCTAAAATCAGCCCCAGAGTCCACTAAAATTTTGACTTTTTCTGTGTTTTGAAATTTTAAAACTAATTCATACTTTGGCTGCCAATCGTGAGCTTTTAGCGATCGCATTCTCACCGGATAAAACTTAGCGGGTTCAATAAATTCACTTTCATATATCCGCTCAATCACATAACTTAATTTAGGAGTATCAGAGGGGATAGCATCTATCATTTTTCTGAAATCTCGATCATGACTAATTACCCCTTTATTAGTATAAGCGATCCATTGACCCCGATATATTTTTAATTTAGGGCGATTGGCTTTATACCAATCATTAGTTGTGGTATATTCGGGTTCCATTATTAATACTCTCCCTTGAATAAGATCCAGAAAAAGTTGAATACTTGAAGATGATAAGCTAAGATTAGCATATAATTAGGTTAATGGCATAGTCGCCTTGTCCCAAAGCCAGAATCCGATTCAGTCTATAGTAGTCAACACAATTTGGCTTTGATCTTGCCCTACAATTAGGTAAAATAACAAGATCAGTTTTGACGACTAACTAAGGATTTAGCACCCAGACATGAAAAAACTAATTGATATTTTAGAAGTGATTAATGTTCCTCTCATCGATTGTCAAGGGTTATTGGCGTTTAATCTGGACGCACCAGAAACCGGAAGCCAAATTGATGCAGATGCGGTTGAGTTTCGAGGTTGGGTTTTAGGGAAAATGTCTCCGGCGATCGCCGTTGAAGTTGTAGCTCAGGGGAGAGTGATCAAAACCATTGCGGTGAATGTTCCTCGTCCTGATGTTCTGATTAGTTATCCTCAAGTAGCAGAAGCAGGAATTAGTGGGTTTCGAGCCACCCTAGATTTGAGTAAAATCATTGATCAGCAAGACCAGTTAACAATATATGGGATTTTACGGGATCAGAGTTTGGTTAAGATGGCAGAAGTCAGGGTTAAATTGGGATCAGACTCCTCTATTATGGGGGTTCCCTTACCTCAACAGGATGCTGACTCAGGGTTAGAGGGCATACAGTTGAAGTTACAACGAATTCAAGCGGATTTAGAGCGTTCTAAGGTGTTTGTACAGACGGTGAAGACCGATTTGCAAAACCGTACATAGCTAAATGGTTAAAAGTTGGGAACTTTTCAGGCTGTGAATTGTCCTGTAGCAAGTTCCTCCTCTCCATTTTAATGTTGAGATTGTGATACGATACTTTAAGTTTACCAACCCCCTGGCAAGCAACCCTTAGTTTTTAGAGTGAAATCTATGACGGTGACAGCCTTTCAGCAAGCAAATCAGTTGTTAAGAGAAGGAAAGTTAGAAGAAGCGGTGGTCGCTTATCGTCAAGCGATTGACGAGAATCCGCAATTTTATGGAGCTTATCAGAATTTAGGTGAAACGTTGGGGCAGTTGAGGCAGTTTGAGGAAGCAAAACAAGCATTTCATAAAGCTATTGAGTTAAAGCCTTCTGCTGCTTGGTCTTATTTTAGCTTAGGTAAGGTATTAGAGCAATTGGGGAAACAAGAAGAAGCCCAGGTTTATTTCCTGCAATCTGTTAATTTAGATCCAAAACTTGATAGTTCAAAGTCTATCCCCTTACAAAGTATATACTTCCCTGAAAAATTACAAACCCCAAATTTAAGTTCAACTGGACAATCCGATGAAAATTTCTATAACTTAGCACAGACTCTAGTTAAAGAAGGAAAATTAAATGAAGCGGTTACTTATTATCAAAAAGCGATTCAGATTCATCCTGAAAACCTAAATTGTTACCAAGATTTAGGAGATTTATTCAAAAGACTAGGAAAGTTAGATGAAGCAATTAATGCTTACAATCAAATCATAACTTTAAAGCCTGATAGTAATTTGTTGGTTTACAAAAAATTAGGTAATCTATTATTAACAAGGAATGAATTAACTGACTTATCAACATCTCCGGAGAATAATAATCACTCCATTAACCATCCAGAAAATAAACAAAAGAATGACATTAAAAATAATCCAGAAGTCAAAATCTCCTTTGGAATTAAGACAAATAGAAAAAATGAGTTCAAAACAATTGCTGTTATTTTTAGTATTTTATCTCAAAATATCAACTCGGAAAATTTTGAAATTTTAATTACTGGAGACACTGACTTTAAGTATATTCCTGAGACCATATTTAAATCTTATAAAATCAGACTAATTAAAGATATAGAGTCCGCCAATAACGGAAAATTGGCTACAATGTTAAACACGATAGTTAGAGAGGCTAGATACGATTATGTATGCTCCTGCGATGATGACATTATATTTACAGACGGGTGGTACCAAAAATTATGTATTTTTTTAAAAAACAATCCTTCTTCAAAGATTATCAGCTTTCCAATTAAAAATACAGATGGTAGTCGCTTCTGGGACTGGGCGTATAATGATAGCCAATCAGGGTCACAGCTAGCCAACTTGGGGGAGAAATCAAATCAAGTTTATGTTACGGGGGGAATGGTTGTACTGCACAAGCAGGTTTGGCAAACAGTTAAGTGGGATGATAGTAAAGGATTCTATCAGAAAGAGGATGTTGATTGGTCAGAACGAGTCAGAAAAGCCGGATACACCATAGAGTTTTGTACCCACGCTAGCGTCCTTCATAATGACTGGCGTTACTTTCAAAGTGGAACAAAAGTTATTAAATCTAAAAAGCTGGAAGAAATTTTAGATCACACTCCCCTTGCTTTTCAATTTGGGAGTTTAGCAGCCAATTCACCTAGTTATACTTCAATAGAGGAAAAGGGAAGATGGCCGATCGCTCCTGAAAGGATTTTAGGACTGAAAAACAAGTACAAAAATCAGAGATGTTTTATTGTTGGTAATGGGCCCTCTTTAAATTTGCATGACTTACGGCTTTTAGAGTCGGAAATAACATTTGGTGTGAATGGAATTTTCTACAAGACAGATGAAATGGGTTTTAAGCCAACCTTCTATGTTGTAGAAGACAAAGCTGTCATGAGAGATAATGTAGATAAAATTAATCAGTATAAAGGGGTCATCAAAATTTTTCCGACTGATTATTATGATTTGATTGACGACGATAATAAAGACTCTGTGATTTGGTTTAAAATGAACCAAGGATATTATGAAGGAAAAAGTCCAAATTTCCGTGTTCCCCGATTCTCTACTGACAGTTCAGAACGGGTATTTTGTGGCCAAACAGTCACCTTTATCAATTTGCAGCTTGCTTACTTTATGGGGTTTTCAGAAGTGTATTTAATTGGGATGGACTTTTCTTACCAAGTTCCCCAAACAACAATTATTAATGGAGGTGTTTATCTGTCTACAGGTGATGATCCCAACCATTTTCATCCTCAGTATTTCGGCAGTGGTAAAACTTGGCATGATCCCAAGCTAGATAGAGTTGAACGTGCTTATAAGCTGGCTCGATTAGTTTACGAAAGTAGTAATATAAAATTATATAATGCCACATTTGGAGGTAAATTAGAAGTCTTTGAACGAGTAGACTATAATGCACTGTTCGGCATACAAACATTATCTCATGAAAATTATGATAACTTTCACGAAGATATGTACTTAACGTTATATCCTGACGTGCGAAATCTGATCGAGAGAGATAATGGTTACACAGCGATTAAACACTATGAGAAACATGGAAAATATGAAGGCAGAATTTTCCCTAAAAAAGTAAATTTTTAAATTTACGAAGAGCTTTTATTAAAATCACTCACAGCGTAATATCGTACAGGACAATAGATGAATTATGAAAGATAAAGTATTTCTTTGGTTTGGTCGTTTTCAAAGTTCAGTCGGTTATGCTGATGCAACCCGGAATCATTTTGAATCGTTAAAGCAGCAAGGTTGTTACATTTATGGGATTGATATTGAGAAGAATCTTATTTTTTCTCCTAAACCTCACCCTCAAGTTAGTTGGGAAAAAGATGAGAATTGTGTCTATTTTAAATCAAATACGATAGGGCTTAAATTTATAGCTATTATTCAAGAAGTTCCCCTTCGTTTTTATCAATTATCGGCTCAGGGTCTAGTTAGAACAATTGGTTATTCATTTTGTGAAGTTACAGGGGTTCCAGAGAAATGGATATCATCCATTAATTCTAACGTTCAGGAATTTTGGGCTTCATCACATCACTGTAAAGATGTATTTGTTAATTCTGGAGTTCCAGCAAGATCTATAAAATTAGTACCTTTGTGCCTAGACTTAGAAATTTATACGAATGTCCCCCCAATTAAGGTCTTAGAATTTACAGATCTTTTAAGCAAAGAAGTTTTTTCTTTAGATATAGTTGAAACAACTATGTTTTTAATGGTGGTTTCTAACTTTAATAGAAAAGATATAGCAACAGCTATTAGAAGTTTTTTAAAGGAGTTTGAAATTGATGATCGTGTTTGTTTTTTGCTGAAACTTCCCGCTAATACTTCAGAACATAATTTAAAAAAATTCATTGATAACCCTTTGCAGGAAATTTGCCATACCGATAAATTTAAAAAATTAGTTAAAATTATAGGAGGTGATTTCTCTTTTGATCAAATGCTTAATCTCTACAATTCTTGTAGTGTTTATGTATCTACTGAGCGAGCAAAAGGATGGGATTTACCTTGTATGCAAGCAATGGCTTTGAGTAAAGCCTGTATTGGCATAGACTGGTCAGCCAATGTTGAATTTATGAACTCTTCAAACTCAATATTAATTAGTCATAATGGTCGCCTAGTCTATACAGATCCACATTTATATGGTTCTGATGAACTTTATCTAGGTCACAAATGGGCCAGTGTAAATGAGGATGAGCTTTCGACTGCGATGAGGAAATTATATGAAAATTTAGAGTTAAGAAATTGGCTAGGAAAGAATGCTAGACAATACATTTATGAAAACTTTACCACTCAAGCTGTGGGAAATTTAATTTTATCTTTGGTTGAAGATTATGGAACAGAAGACTATTTATCCGATACTGAAGCATCTGTGAAGTGGATGTGGAAACCCCATCAGATTACTCAAACAAATTCTAGTGTTTCGCCAAGTTTAGATCAATTTAAACTTTTGTTTAATACAAGCCTAATTGATGAAGATGGTCACCCATCTGAACAAGCTATAAAAGATAGACTTTCCCTTTTAAGTCAAAACAACTTTTATATTCCTTTATTTGGCAGTGTTCATAACAGAATTGAAAAAA
Source organism: Planktothrix mougeotii LEGE 06226 (assembly GCF_015207485.1). Taxonomy (NCBI): domain Bacteria; kingdom Bacillati; phylum Cyanobacteriota; class Cyanophyceae; order Oscillatoriales; family Microcoleaceae; genus Planktothrix; species Planktothrix mougeotii. The sequence goes on along the minus strand of NZ_JADEWU010000023.1, from coordinate 51,493 downwards.
TATCGTTGATTTATTCCGGATCAATTTCAATATTAGAAAAATTAAGCTCTATCACCAATATTGTTAATAACAGTGATTCTCATTCATTTGTTTCTCAATTTGATAGTATTTTTCTCCTAGATGAGTGTGGTTTTGAATTTTATGATAATTCACATGATACTATGTTTTGGATTATTGGTAATCCAAAATACTTGTTAAAACTATTTGATATGATGAATGGCAAGAAAGAATATATCAATCAATTTGATTACATTTTTATCCCGATACAATTCTATGGTTTAATACCTGATCACTCAAAGTTTATCTGGATTAATGTTCCTCCTAAAGTTGACAATAGTTGGAATCCCACTTATCTAGACTGCGCTTCTTGTGTTAAAGGAGGTTTTGTCTCTTTATCTATAGCGTTACAACTTTCCGCTTATTTAGGGTTTGACCTGATATATCTTCAGGACGATTGGAAAACATGGGAGTATGATACTACCATCAGTATTTCTTCCGTTGATGTGCACCGAGTTGTTGAGAAAAGCATTAAATGTGCTGAAATAGCTGGATCACAAGTTTGTACACTGCAAAATTCATTAGAATTATCGACATCTATTCTTGGTAAGAATTACCTTTGTAATCAGCCTACAAGCAAGAATAGAAAATTAGTAGAGTCAACAAAAACTTATTCAAAATCTATTTGGTTTGATGGGGAGAGAAATTACTGTTTTAAAATCAATAAAGACAATCTGAAAAACTTAACTATAGATATTAAATTAATGAGCTTTTTATTGGGTTCAAATGAGTTTAATAAAAAGTTTCCCAAGATTATTTGCTCGTGGGAACCGATTACAGTTTTTGAGTTTTTTGATAAATACTCAATCTATGTAAAATCTATAAATCAACACTTCTACATCACCAGAGATCCTATTTTTCAAGCCTGGCAACATCTTATAGTTGTTATTGATAATCTCAACCAAATCTTAGTTTATTCAAACGACCAGCTTGTCGTTAATCAAAAATTACAATCCGTGTTAACGCTTGAAAATAATCTCTATATTGGTAAAGGTTCACCTGACTTTCCTAGTGGAAGAATATGGAAGGGGTGGATTCAAAGTTTTAATTGTTACTCGATTTCACTAACTCCGGAAGCTCTCAGTAATTTTTCAAGACAAAATCGAACCCAAGATAGTTCAATTTTTCGCTTATAAAAATTTACCCCAACTTTTTCACTTTTCAGAGCCTATAAAACAGAAGATTAATTGTTGGAAAATTAAATCTGGAACAAAAGTTTGGGAAATTAATTAGTCTTACTCTTTAAACTTTTAAATAACTGAGATAAACCTTCCTGAAGTGTGATGTTCGCTGTTATATTGAAGTTATCCTTTGCTGCTTTAGGATTACCGATGGAATAACGAATATCTCCTTCACGGGGATCTTGATGTAGGATCGGTACAACTTGTTCTGCAACATTCATGGCTGTTTGAGCAAGTTCATGAATTGAAATTCTCTCTCCTGTGCATACATTAAATACAGGTGCTTCAGTTGTTGCCTGATTTAAGGCTGCAATCAAGTACCGCACAACATCGCTAACAAATATAAAATCACGGGTTTGATTTCCATCTCCAAAAATGGTAATTGATTGATTTGAAAGGATGCGATTAGCAAAAATGGAAATCACTCCAGAATAGGGAGAAGAAGGGTCTTGACGAGGGCCATAAACGTTGAAGAATCTCAGACCACAAGTGGGTACACCATGAATATTGCCAGCTACTTTAGCGTGAAGCTCACAACCTAGTTTATCGGCTCCATAACCAGTCAGAGGTTGTTTGGGGTAAGATTCATCAATAAGATTCTCCTCTGTGTTACCATATACAGCAGCAGAGGAAGCGTAAATAACAGGTATAGGTCTTTTACCTGTTCTACGGGCGGCATTGAAAATGTTAATCGTTCCTGTTAGATTAACTTGGTGGGTTCCTACCCAGTCTTGATTGGAGCTTTGAGTTGACGCGATCGCTGCTAGATGAAAACAAGCATCTACGCCTTGCATAGCTGAGTCTACAGTTTTGACATCAGTGATGCTACCGACCTCGAGTTGAACTTTGGGGTTAACATTCTCCAACTTTCCGGTAGATAAATCGTCTAAGACTTTCACTTTGTGTTTTTGATTCACCAGGGTGTCAACTAAATGAGAGCCAATGAATCCGCATCCACCAGTCACTAAAATTAAGCTCATATTGGGTTGCAAATTTTAGGGTATTCTGGTATTATAGCTAATTAGCGATCAGTTTAATGATACTAACTAATCATCAACTGATATTTTTTATTTTGTTTAATAACGAACCCATTTCAATTCCTTGTACTTGTCATGACAATACCCATTGAGACTTTGAAAGAGCAAATTAATCTACTAAGTCCTTGGTATCACAAAATCGATTTTGGCTATAATATCGTAACCAATGCACCTGCAGATCAATCTAAAGTTTTTGAAATTATTGCCCCCTACCTGCCAGAAATTCAAGGAAAAAAAGTTCTAGAACTAGGTTCAAATGCCTCGGCTTTATCCCTGGAGTTTATAAAAAGGGGAGCTAAAGTTACAGCCGTTGAAATAAATCCTAAATATGTAGCTCAAGCTAACTTTGTCAAGCAGTATTTTGGTCTTGAAAATCTCACAATTATTAGTGAGGATGTTTATAATATTCATAATCTAGGACAGTTTGATATTGTTCTTTGTTTGGGCATACTTTATCATGTCCGCTATCCCCAGTTACTCCTTGATTTATGTCAATATGTATGCAACGGAGTTATGATACTTTCAACTCAAGTTTGTGAATCAGACGATTTTGTAATGATTAATAGATGTTCAGCAACAAATCACAATACAGAACAAAATACAGATTTGCTCGGATGGCTTATCAATGAAAAAACTGTATTTAAAATGCTTTCGTCTGCTGGATTTAGCAATATTGAGAAAATTTTAAATAGAAAAGACAAAAATTATAGTATATCAACAGGAGCACATAATGACCTTTATGTCATCGGGGAAAATAGATCCATTAATAGGTTACCTGGCTTTATTAAAATTCTAAAGAACAGGTAATAAGCTATGAAATTAGATATACAAGTAATTATAATCTTTTTTTATTATTTCAGTGTTTTTTGATCAATCAATATTAACCTGATCAACTTTTATATGAATCAATGTATCAAAATAAATTATATAAAAAAGGCTAATCGACTTAAACAGGAAGATAAATTAGAAGAAGCGATTGCAACCTACCGTATTGCAATTGAAACAAACCCTAGTTTTAGTTGGTACTATAATAATCTTGGAGAATGTCTAGCCTCCCAAGGAAATTTTGATGAGGCTGTTACAAATTACTACAAAGCAATTGAGCTAAATCCATCATTAGGTTCTTTTTATTATAACTTAGCAGAAGTATTTTCCCAAAAAGGTTCTTTAGAACAAGCTATAGCTTGTTATAACCAGGCTATAGAAATTACCTCTATTTCCCTATATGAAAAAAAATTAATAAATGCCCTCATAGAATATGATGATTTAGGTCAGATATTATTAAATGATTTAAAAAAAACTCCTGTTACAGACTCTAATTTACTCAATAATAATCAAGACAATTTATTTAAAAAATCAATCAAAGTGACTGAAACTAAAGAAAAATTGGGATTTTTGTATTTTAAAATTGGGCAAAGATTATACCAAAAAGGTTTGTATCAAGAATCAAATTTAATATTAAATTCCGCTATAAAACTCAATAATAATTTGCACTGGGCACACCATTTATTGGCTTGTATTTTCAAGGAAAAGCATCACTATAAACAGGCAATAGATCATTTTAGTTTAGCCATTAAGGTTAATCCTCGTGAGTTTGGTCATTATTGGCGATTAGCACAAACTTATACGAAACAAGGAGATATTAACTCAGCGATAGAAACCTATAATATGACTCTAACTCTAAAAAAAGATGATCGAGTTAAGCAAGAATTAGATTCACTGTTAATGCTTCATCTCGGCAATAATTTTGATTTTCCTTTATCAATAAATCATTTAGCTAGTTTTAATATAGAAAACATTATTAATCAATATCTGGATCGTCCTGATATTCTAACAAAGTTAGGAGAATTTTATAATAAAATTGGCAAACTTAATGAAGCTAATCGCATTCAACAAGAAGTTAGTATTCACTTTGAACTAGCCTCATCTAGTCAAGTATTATTGATTATTTTTTCTTCCAGAAATGACATTCATGCGAACATTCAGTTTCAATTTCGTAAATTGTTATCTCAAGTAGATGTTAAAAAAATATTTATCCGTGATGTTCATGATGCTTGGTACAATAAAGGTCTAAAGAACATTGTTGATAGCATAGAAGGTATAGCTGAATATTTGAAAGAACAGATTGAGCAGATCAACCCCAGAAAGTTAATAACTTTAGGTTCTTCCTCCGGTGGGTACGCCGCCTTGTTGTTTGGTTTCCTGTTAAATGCAGACAAATCTATAGTTTTCAGTCCTCAAACAAAAATACCACGCCCCCGACCTTTTCCTGATGAAAAGTTGCTTGTAGGTTGCGACTCGAGGTACTTTGATTTGCTTGATTTGAGGTGGGAAAATTCCAAAACCATCTGTAGCATTCATTATAGCGAAGATTTTCTTTCAGATAGAGATGCTGCGATCAGAATGAAAACACTTGATAATTTTAGGCTTTGTGGCTATCCGGCAGGAAACATTCACAATATAGCGGGATGGCTCAAAAACCAAGGTAAGTTAGAGCCAATACTTTTAGAAGTAATATAAGTAATTGAAAAAAGGGAAGTTATTGACTTTCTTTTGTCACTCTCCGAAATAATCCAGTAATAATATGAAATCCCTAAATGTTGGCTATATATGGATTTGTTTTTAAGGCAGCAGAGCGTATCATTTGTATCATCTATACTGGGATTTCCTATGGGTAAGCAAAACCCTTGCCCTTTTTTCCAAAGGAAGCATCCACTTCTTCACCTCCCCATCTCCAAAAAAATTATCCAGTAACTTGTGCATATTTTCAATCCATTTCTCAGACTTGTCAACCTCCGTCAAGTCCCCACCCTCACAAACAAACTGACGTAACCACACCGCGACACAATGTCGCAAACCCAAACGCAACACCACATCAATCATAGCCACCTGCCAATACTCAAACTGGCTATCAAAACCACCCAAAAGTCCCAACTTGTCGCGACGAAACAGAATGATACTCTGACGGAAACCTCGCCACAACCGCCAGAACTTCCAAACATGCAAATCTCCTAAATCTGGTAATTCCTCCCAAGGAATACCATCTCCTCCAGTATCAGCCCCTATGCTATCCCTCCCAGCAAATACTATATCCACTTTCCGTTGTTGGGCGCAACTTATCAGTTGGGTTAATCCCCCAGAAATCAAAAAACTATCCCCAGGTAGAAATAAAACAAAATCCCCTTCAGCTAAAGCCAAACCCTGATTCCAAGCCGATAAAATCCCCTGCTTATCATGCTGAACATAACGGATGTAGGGTAACTGCGACTCTAAGACCTGCTGAGTATTGTCCGCAGAACTATTATTAACTACAATAACTTCATAATTAGGGTACTGCTGATTCAACACGCTGGCTACAGTTTCTTTAATCGTTACCGATTGATCATCTCTAGCAATAATAATGCTCACCCTGGGGCTAGTTTGCAACTTTACATCAATCCCTGAATCATCCTTAAAAAATAATTCTCGATAATCTTGCTTAGGAAAAACTTGGCACTGTCCATCTAAAGTAGCATCAATAATCTGACGATTATTTACCTTAAAATAATCATAGGCAATTTTATAATGATGTTCAGAAGTTGCTAAATCAGGTAAATGCCATTTAGTGCCTTTACCAAAGTAATCAGGATGAAAATGATTCGGATCATCACCAGGAAAAATTACTTCTTTATGGGGTTGTCCTTGAGTTACAAAATGATGATCAACCCCAATTAAAATTACAGTTTCAAATCCCATGTAGTAGGCTAACTGCATGGCTATATAGGTGACTGTACTGCCTTCATTTAATCCTTGAGTGGGATCAGGACTGAAAGCAATATCAGGCGGAGGGTTAGTTTTAATAAAGAAAATATCATCTTGGGGTAATAGATAGGGAATTCCTCGGTTACTTAAAAACTTAGGACAAGGAATATTTAAAATTTCCTCAGCATTTTGTTCAATCACTAAGCGGTTAACTGAAACATAATAAGTAGGAATAAATCCCCATTTTTCAAATCCTAAATAAATTTTGTTTAATCCAAAACAAATTTCATTTTTAAGAAAGGATAAATCCATCTGGTTTAAACTAGGGCCATTACCAATAATAACGCAACGCTGTCCCTTATGCTTATCTTTAAAGGCTAATAAACGCTGATTAGAATCTTTAAGAACTGCTAATTCTTGTTCCGGTAAATAGACGTTATTAATCCAATCCTCAAACTCATTAACCTTACTAATTGCTGGATGCTCTGCTGGGATTTTAGATACATAGTTGGTTCGATAAATCTCTAAACCCTTTTGAAACTGTTGAATATTTTCTCGACAAAAATCTAAAACCACTTGACCGATCTTAGGGACTTTTCTATTTAGCTCTAGTTTGAGTTGAGCTTGGGCTATCGATAACAAACTAACTTGATCTAATTCAGGATGTGCTTTTTCTACAGCTTGCATATAATTTGGAAAAGGAAACCTAACAAAATAGGGGCAATAATCAAATGTATAGGAATCACCTCGACTTCCACTATAGGCAAGTCCTCTCAAAATACTTCCCCAATCAATGGTTGTTACTTGTAATTGTTGGGCAATTTCATAACATAATATTTTTGCACATCCACCTAAAGAAATAAAGACTGTATCAATATTATATTTCAGAACTAAAACGAGGATATCTAGTTTAATTAAATCTAAATTTTCCTTTAAATTATTACCCTGATCACGAGGTTGAAGAAAAAAAACAGAGTTTTCCTTAGGCCAAAACTTTTGTGTCAGTTTTCTATAGTCTTCATCTTGGTAAAGTTTCTCTAGGATAGCTGCCTCAGAACCCACAATTAAACAGCGTTTTCCCAGTAAATAATCATGGAGTTTATAATAAGTCCAATCTCTAATTAAATTTCCAGTTTTTGGGTGATTATTGATATAAGTTTGAGAAGCGATAGATAAATTAATTCTAGGGAAATTTTGCCTATTGTAGTCTTGATTCATGCAAAGATCAAGATAACTACAGTTTTGATAGGAAATTACAAGCCTTTCATAATGGCATGGATCAAGACCTGTTAACTTCACATCCCTTGAATTCATTAAATAGCCCAACTCCCCATCCCCCATTCTGAGGTATGAGGTTTCACCACCTCGTCCTAAAAATTGGTGTAGGTGTTCTATAGCTTGAGAACGTATGTCCTTGGGGGTTAATTCAGAAGACAATTGACTCATTTTCCGATCATTCAATATTCAACCAACTAAACATTTCTGTCACCGACAATTTCATATCTTTAACACTTTCTAAAACAGGTAAAACTTCTTGCTCTGATTTGATGTCAGGAAATTGATTAGGCTGAAATATAATGACTGATTCATCTTTAGGATCAATTAACCATCCCAATTCTGTTCCCTGCTTCAGACAAAAAATAATCTTTTTAATAACTTTGTTAGGAGATTGTTCGGGAGATAGAATTTCAATGACCCAATCAGGATAAATTTCAAAGCGATTTTCAATTCTCCCTTGTTCTGTTTTCGGGATGCGCGTCCAAGTAAAAACAGCCAGATCAGGTACTAGAGAACGTCCACCAAAAGTACACCTTAATTCTGTAAAAGCTAAGGCTGCTTTATTTGCTTTTCCGACTTCATTAATCTTTGCAGATAAATAAGTTTGAATCAGACTATGTTCTCCCTGGGGCATGGGTTTTTGTTCTATTTTTCCATTAATATATTCACTAGAAGGTTTAGTTTCAGGAAAGACCAAAAAATCCTCTAAGGTGATTTTTGTTTGAATTTGATTAACCGCAACCATTTTTTACCTCCTAACAACGTTTGGTTAGTATAGTGCTTTATTTTTTACTCTGTACTTAACCGACAGGTTGCACCCCCATCCACGACTAAGGCTTGACCCGTCATAAATGAAGATCGGTTATTATCAGCTAGAAAATAGATCGCCTCAGCAATTTCTTGAGGCTGACCCACACGACCCATAACGTGCTTAGATCCCAACTTTTCTAATAACTCTACCACATTGTCTGCCTGCAAATGCCCACGACTCAACCCCGAATGTAACATCGGTGTATCTACAGCACCAGGAAGCACCGCATTGACTCGAATATTATCAGAGGCTAACTCAATTGCCAAGGCTCTCGTTAACGCTAACATCGCCCCTTTACTAGCAGCATAAGCCGCTATATTGGCAGAAGTAGCGATCGCATGAACCGAACTGACATTAATAATTGCTCCGCCTTGAGATTTCATCAAAGGGTAAAGCTGACGTATTCCCAAATAAACAGATCGAACATTTACTGCCATTACTCGATCCCACTCCTCCGGTGTAGTCTCGACCAAAGGTTTACAAACTTGAATAGCAGCATTATTCACAATAGCTGCTATATTTTCAACCTTTTCTGACAGTTGGCGAGCGATATTTTTCCAAGCCAAAGTATCAGAAACATCAGCCTGAATAAACAAGTCAACCCCTGTTAAATCAGGGATAACTTCACCGAGATCAACGCCTACCACATACCAGCCATTTTTTTTAAACAACTCAGCAGTAGCCCTACCAATACCACCTAAAACCCCAGTAATTAAGATAACTTTACTCATTAAATTAACCCTAACCAATATCGCAACGACTGCTCTAAGTTGTCTGCATCCCCATCAGATAACTTGCCAATTACCTTAATAATTAAGTTCTCATGGACTGTATACAAACCCCGCTTTATTACTGTGGCTACATTTAGCCCTGCTTTAGACCAATCCGAAAGCAAAAACTCGCCCTCAAGTAAAGATTCTGTTCTGCTTGTTAGAGGGACAATCAAAATATCTTGAGATGGATGGGGCGCATTGACAACAACCGCAGGTCTGACTTTTGAACTCGACAGGTCTGAAAATGGATAACGAACCAGAATGACATCATTTTTTGAGCAACTCGGCATAAACATCATCCTCAGCGTTATCCCAAACTGCATTTAACGAAATCTGACTTGCTTGAAGCCAAAATTCAGATTCATGATCAGGAATCAGAGTGATTAGCACTTGCGTTCCTTCGACTAACTCTGATGGCTCCAGCAATTCTATTTTGCCTTGTTTAACTGTACCCCAAAACGTCTTTAACATACTTACCTCTTCTAACTCATACCCCACGATAACATTAACCTGAGCGGAATTATTGCCCGACTTCAAATATTTGTTCTGCCATTAAGTTGAATTCAGGGAAAGTTGGCGATCGCAAGAAATCTTGACCTCTAAATAAATTGACCCTATATTCTCCATTAACCCAATGATAAATCAAAATTGTTGGTTGTTTCGGGTCTCCAATATAACGCCGACCTCCTAACCCCAAATAATCAATAATCCAATATTCGGTAATTCCAAATTTCTCATATTCTCCGAGCTTCATTAAATCATCATCTTGCCAATTTTTATTAACAACTTCTATGACTAATTTAATGCTCGTACCTTGAGTAATCGTTGAACGCTTTTTCCATAAAGGCTCATTTTCTAGTGCCTTAGAATCCAAAACCATCACATCAGGAATATAAGCCGATTTCTCCGAATCTATGGCTTTAATTAGTCCCTGTCTAGGAATAAAAAAAGGCAAGTTCAGACGCTCAATATAAACCGATAATTTTGATGCCAGAAAACCAGCAACTTGTTCGTGAGTTCCCGTCGGCTGCATTTGAATAACCACTCCATTATGCAATTCAAATCGACCCTCATAACCATCAGGATACCAGTCCAGAAACTCCTCTAAAGTCAATGAAGTTTTCTGTTCTTCTGTCTGGATAAACATATAAAACCTCCAATTTAAAGGATGATTTAACTCATCAAAAAACTCTGTTCTATCCAAAAAATCCTGTAAAGACGACAAATGATTTATTCATCTTAAATTTTTGATCCGAGTTCTGTTGCTATGATATAGAAGAAATTTTTGAGATAATTAAGGCTGACACAAATTAAATCCGTTTGAAGCCAGCCTATTTTTAATGTTTTTTTAAATTCAGGAGATTGTAGTTGAGCATAATCTCCGTGAAACTTTTATGTCTATATCCATTAGCTGAATTACATTATTAATCATTTTTTGATTTCCTCCTTAATTCCTAATCCCTGTAATAAATTCTGAATCGCCATTTCATTCACCCGAAATACAGCTTCCTTGGTATGGGAACTATTATGAGTTCCAAAAATACATTGATCAAATTGACGTAAGGGACTGTTCATCGGTAACGGTTCTACTTCAAATACATCCAAAGCAGCCCCCGCCACTTTCCCAGATTCCAAGGCAGCAACCAACGCCGTTTCATCAATTAATGGCCCCCGTGCCACATTCACCAAACGCACCCCAGGTTTCATTAACTCAAATTGCGGATGACTTAATAGGTGATGATTTTCAGGTGTTAAATTACAAGATAAGGCAATAAAATCCGATTCTTGTAATAACTCCTCAAAAGAAACGGACTGAACCCCGAATTCAGCTTGAACGGCATCAGAAATGGGCATAATATCATAACCCAGAATTGACATTCCCACCGCCATACCCCGCTTAACAATTCCCCGTCCAATACTCCCCACACCAATAACACCCAAGGTTTTACCCCGTAGCGTCATCCCTGGAAGTTGTAGCCATCCTCCTGAACGCACAGATTGGTCTAATTTATGCAGGTGTCTAGCTAATAGGATAATATAACCCAATGCCACATCCGCTACTTCGTCAGAAAAAACATCCGGTGTATTCTTAACCGCAATTCCTAATTCCTTTGCCGCCTCTCGGTCAATGGCATCCACACCAATACCCCATTTGGCAACAATTTTAAGGCGTTTTCCCTGTTCCAAAACTTTAGCGGTAAAGGGATCATCCCCAGCAATGACCCCATCAAATTGAGCAATAATTTCTAACAGTTCAGCTTCACTCATTTGCTGCACAATATCAGGAACCACAATCTCTATATTTCGTTCTGCAAAAAAAGAACGATAGTGTTCAATGGTTTTTTGTAAATGGGGACAAGTAATTAAAACCTTTAAGTTCATATCCGGTTATTTTTGATTGACTTCTTTATACAACAATTCAGCCACTTTAAAATCTAATTCTTCATCAATATCCACCGCTTGTAACCGTTCAATTTCAAACATAAACGGTCGTTCTCCAATGCGATTATGTTTAGATTCTAAAATCTCACGAGTGAAGATATATAGACAAGAATTTTCTTCGTAAATTGGGGGTAAATCTTGGGTTCTTAATAAAATCGCTGGATTATGATTAACTGCCCTAGCCAAACTATCCCACAGACGAGTTTGTAAGCGAGTTACCCCAAATAGAGAATCATACATGGGATAATTGTTTAAGAACGTTTCAACGGCATCCGTAATTGTTTCTGCCTTTAACAGAGGGTTTGTACTGTGGGTTTGCAGATAAAAATCCGCCTCGACTTGTTGAACACTATTGAGCAGAACATCATTCATCGGTGTTGTTCCGGCTCTTAAATGTTCGGGACGTTCTAAGAGTTTAACCTGGGGAAAATATACGGCTGCATCCTCCTGAATCTTAGGACTATCGGTATCAATCACTACTTCAGAAATTAAAGGACAAGCTAACAGATTCCTAACAACACAATGATATAACGGTTGACCCGCAAAATCTCGATAGTTTTTACCAGGAACTCGTTCACTGCTATGTCGCATCGGCACAAAGGCGACGATTTTGGGGGAGCTCATATTGATATCAATCCCAGAAATTAATGATCTTTTTCAAGTAAAACGGCTCTGGCAGGTGCGCCATCAGACCCAACCAGTTTCAACGGTAAACACACTAAATCATACAACCCAGGGGTGACATCCGTTAAGTTTAATCCTTCTACAATCACAACCCCAGCACCCAGGAGGATTTCATGGGTTAAGGGACTATCATAATAGCGTTGTACGGAAAGGTAATCAACCCCAATTAACTGAATCCCTTGATTGACAACCCATTGGGCAGCATCGGCTGTTAAGGCAACAAAATCCGTTTGAAATTCCGAGACTTGATTAGCCCACAGTTGGGAGTTGCGGGTTCGTAGCAGCAGGCGTTGAGTATTGGGGGGAAGTGCCAACGCTTCTAAATCTTCAGGAGTCACCGCATTTATTTCGGGTAAATGGGCAACAACAGCAGTCCCAATTAATACCTCTAAGGATAACTGTTCAACGGTTTTACCTCCAGAAACAAAATGCCAAGGAGCATCAACATGGGTGCCAATATGAACATCTGTTTCTAGTTGGGAAACGTTAGCCACTTCTCCGGCATCCATTCGCATCGTTTGAAACAAGCGAAACCCTGGACTTCCTGGCCATACTGGAATTCCTGAGTGTAATGCAACTGAGATATCAATGATGTTGGGCAACTTCTGTCTCCTTGGGCAAACTGCTGTAGTCAATCACACGATGGGTTTCGTTGTTATCGGTTTCGCCAAGTTGGGAACGGATCAACTCATTGGGATAATAAAACCTTTGTTTGAGTTGATTGCTGAGGCGTCCTTGTTGCCTAAATCCTTGATAAGTTCCCCAGAATTGCATGAAGCGAAAGCTGAAAATTTCATTGATGTTATCCCAGAATTGTTGATCGTGCCAAGCATGATAATAGTCACTCAACAGATTACCTGTAAACAGTCTTAGAAAATCAATGAAATGAAAGTGTTCTTGGGGGAAAATACGTTTCAGAGCGATCGCTTCTCGACGATAGCGGTTATAGATTTTATTAAAGGTTTCTTCATGAACATGGACAATTTCTGCTTCTGCCACATAAGCGAGTTGATAGCCAAGTCCCAGTACCCGTTTTGCCCAATCTAAATCTTCTAAACCTGTTAGGGTTTCATTATAGGGCAGTTGTTGCCACAGGGAACGGCGAATGGCAGCGTTAGCATTATTGCAGAAGGGATGGTCTTGATACCAGTGAGACTGATCGGGAAACCATTTGGCAAAGACTTGATGTTCAGAATATTTCGTTTGTTGATTTCCCCGTTGTTTACCGTAAGTTAAGCCGATTTTTGGGTCACGGAAGGGAACTAACAGTTGTTCGAGCCAGTCCCGATAAACCGGGTAAACGTGGGCGCTGGCAATCACAATGATATCCCCTGTGGCAGCTTGACACCCCAGATTCAGCGCTCGACCAAAGGAAAATTCCTGGGGCTGGATTGACAAAAGTTTGATAGGATAACGGCAGGCGATCGCAACGGTGGCATCGGTGGAACCTGAGTCTACAACGATGATTTCATAATCTTGTAGAGTTTGTGCACCGATACCACTCAGCAGACGTCCTATATGTTGTTCTTCGTTGTAACATCGGATCACCAGAGAGCATTTTACCATGTTTTTTGTCTATGTGTAGTTTTTGCTGTTAGGTTAACATTATTTGGGGACTGGATGGAGCCAGTTTTTGTTTCGTAAAGAGGAGATTGGGTTAATGTCGGAAGTTCAAAGTGGAGCTAATAGCGTTTTTCAAAGGGCGAGAAAGTTGCAACGGGAGGGGAAGTTGGAGGAGGCTGTTGTTGCCTACAATCAAATCTTAGAAACTCCTACAAAATCTGCATGGACTTACAGCAATTTGGGAGAAACATTGGCAAAACTTGGTAGTCTTGATGATGCCATTAATAGCTATCGCCAGGCAATTGAGTTAAATCCTAATCGAAGTTGGTTTCACTATCAGCTAGGAACTTTGCTATTGAAAAAAGGTGAATTACCGACAGCGGCTTCTAGCTTGGGAAAAGCAATTGAAATTAAACCAAAAAAATATTTTTTATACCACCAATTAGGAGAAGTTTTAGAGAAGCAAGGTAAGTTGGATGCTGCTTTGGGTTGTTGGCAAAAAGCGGTTGAGCTTAACCGCGAGTCTAGTGGTAGTTACCATAAAATAGCGGAAGTTTTCTCCAGACAACAACAGTGGCAAAAATCTGTCGAAAATTATCGTCAGGCTGTAAAGATTAATCCTAGCTCGTTTTGGTCTTATTTCGGATTAGGAAAAGCGCTGCAAAGACAAGAAGAATATTCGGAGGCGATCGCTGCTTATGAACGCGCCAGCCAAATTAATCCCAGTAATGCAGAGGTTTATCATTGGTTGGGCGAAGTTTTCGTAAAAGTTGGTCGTTTTTCCGAAGCAGTTAGCTCTTATCAAAAAGCGATCAATATTCAACCAAAAGCATGGTTTTATCGTGGTTTAGCCGACGCTTTGAGAATGCTGGGAAAAGATAATGAAGCGATCGCTTATTACCGTTTGGCGCTTAATCTTAAGCCAGATTACACTGTAGCTCAAAACAACATCTGGGGAATCCTGGCAGAATTTAGTCAACTAGACGAAGCAGTATCTAATTATCGCTCTCTTCAGGGTAAATTCTCTAAAAGTAGCGGTGCTAAAAAAGGACTGAATTGGCCTGAAAAAACTTTTATAGTCGATCGCAATTATCGTTTTGTTTATTGTCCAATTCCTAAAGTTGCCTGTTCCAGTTTTAGAAAGTTGGCAGTTGAATTAAGCGAAACCGCTAACAAAGAAGAAGTTATGAGCCTGCCGCTAGACCAACTTCATGCCTATGTAAAAAAGTATTTTACTCTATCAAACTACAACTACTCAGAGGCTTGCAAAATTCTAGAAGGTGACGAGTATTTTAAATTTGTATTTGTTAGGAATCCTTGGCATCGCCTAGTCTCTGCCTATTTAGATAAATTTGTTAAGCGTCAACCTCCTGCCCACTATGTCAGAGATGTTATTAGAGCAGTTTATAAGCGCAAAAATCAAGCTCCAGATTATGATAATTCAATAACATTTAAACAGTTTGTAGAAGATTATTTGATGATAACACCGGATGAGGACTTAAACGAACATTGGCAGCCTCAAAATTGCTTTTTAGGAAATGTAAATTTTGACTTTATTGGAAAATTTGAAAACTTGGCAGAAGATTATCAATTTATAAAAAGCAAGCTGAAAATATCCCTAGATTTACCGTGGTTAAACAAAAGCACTAGCCCCAAAAATGCTGCTGATTCGAGTGAAAATTTATCAGACTTTTACCCTAGTGAATTGGGGAAATTACCCGCATCACCAAATTACAGACAATTTTACTCTGACAACTTAATTGAGGTAGTCAGAAGCAGATATAAACAAGATATTGATAAATTTGAGTACAAATTCGATTAAAAAATTTATTGACTAAAATAGATTGACACTTACCAGGATTAAAAATGGATAAAGCAGAATTTTTAACTATTTTTCCCACCTTTGAGAGATTAGAAGTAGTCCAGAAAACCTTACCTAGTATCATTGCGGAAACTAAGCGCAATAATGCCCGCTTAATTGTTCACGATTCCAGCGTCGATGGGCAAGCTGAAAAATGGGCTTATTTGCAGGAACTTAACCAGAATAATGATTTCTTTTTGATTTTGTCTGACAATTTGTCGATGGCCCACGCTCGCAATATGTGTTTGTCTTTGGGGCAAGAACTCTACGGGCCTGATTATATTTGCATGATAGAGGACGATCATGGCTATAACTCTGGGTTTATTGTCAGTGTTATTGAGGCAATGAAGCAATATTACGGCAAATCTTCTCCTGTTGGCGACTTGAAGTATGGACTTTTTACTGGTTGCAGGGTACATAATCGCCATCTGACTCAAAAGCTGCCAGATGGTAATGCTTATGTCGATCCAAATTCACCGCCAGAGCAAATGGGAAGAGCAAATAGTTGTTGTCGCTGCGCTCCGACTTCCCACTGGAATAATGTACTCAAGGGACTGGATACGGATGAGTATTTGATTTCTTATTATCAAACTAAGCATCTAAACCTCAGAAATTATCATAAGGGTTTTACAACTTTGCTGGTGGCAAACGGGGAGAAGATGTTTGAGATAGAGTCGGCAGGTAGGGGAGATAGTATTAAGTCAAAAATTAGGATGTGGGACGATAATTACGCGGCAAGCGACCCTAGAAGTGTGTTTTTAGGAAAACCAGATCCGTATAAATCTGAACCGTGGAAGCGTATAAATTCCAGGATTAAACTAGAGATTAGTTCTGATAATTCCGAGGAGTATCGGCGTTTGGGGGATTCTTTGTTTAAGGAAAGTAAGTTTGATGAAGCTGCTGCTTATTATCAACGGGCGATTGCCTTAGATGATAAATCGGTTTGGGCTTATTTTGGGTTGGGTAAGAGTTGGCAACGCTCTGGCAGGCTACTGGATGCGATCGCTACTTATAAAAAAGCTATTGAATGTGACTCCTCGAAAGCTGATATTTACCATTGGTTGGGAGAAGCGTTGGTTTTGGCGGGGGAAGCCAAAGAGGCAATTATTGCTTATCAAAAAGCGATCGAGCTGAAACCTAATTTAGCTTATCCCTATCGCGGTTTGGGTGGTGCGATGATGGAAATGGGAGATTTGGAAGGGGCGATCACTCTCTTGAGAAAATCCACAGAAATCAACCCCAAATACCTCGCAGCTTACAACCAACTGGGAGAAGTCCTAGCTGCTCAAGGCAACTTTTCTGAAGCGGCCACCTGTTATCAAAAAGCCATCGAATTAAACCCGAAATCCTTCCTACCATTCGGTCAACTTGCAGAAATATTTGCAGAACAAGGAAAAATAGAAGAAGCCCTGAACTATTTCCAGCAAGCTATTCAACTCAACCCCAAGCATCAAGCCGTACATACTGAGTTAATCGCAGCGTTGTCTAAGTAGGACAGTTCTAACACTTACGCGGGAGATCCTTCGACAGATCAGGAGGTTTCAAAGCATGAGAAATAGCGATCGCTATATTTCAGAAATTATTCCCAATCTTGACGAGTATCACAGATAAAACTATCTGCGATAACTTCCTCAAACTTGTATGGACATTGGGCTGGAAAAGTTCTCAAGGGCAAGTTTGTGTCTCGGAGTGCTAGATCAACTCCTGCCTCAAAGCCATCTTCTAAAGCATCAACGACGCGAGACTTTAAGCTAGGATTACGATGAAAATGGCGATTAATTGCGCGACGTTGTTCCCTGATGGTCAAAAACCAACTGCGAGAACGGTTTTCTGGCTGATATTCCCATTTGAGGAGATGACCTAACAAAACACTCAGACGGCTTACCAATTCTCGATACTCCTGTCTCCCCAAAGCTTGTATTTCCTCTTGTAAGTTTTGCCAGTCCAATTCTGATATTTGTTTCTCTGCTAATGCTTTGACTTGCCACTGTGTCCAGCCATAAAAATCTTGTTCGTATTGTGAAACCGTTTCAGAATTCATAACATTGATAGTTAACGATAAGGACAAAAGCAGTTATTAATGGTTTCTATCGAACTCGTTTAATTTGTTCTCTTTGATAGAAATACAAATCGTAACTTCCTACTAACCGTAATCGTCCAATCCCTTTTTTGCCAGTAAAGGTAATGGCTTTACGGGTTTCCCAGTCTAATTTCCATCCACATTGTTTGTACTCAACTGAACGGCAATTTTTCTTGAATTTAGGGAAGCCTTTTTTGCCGGGTACTTTCTTTTTGCAATTGTCGTAAAATCGGGCGATGGCTGACCAGGCTCTCTCTGCACTCGACTGTCTCGCGTAGAGACGTAGCATGCTACGTCTCTACTGCAAATTTAAACTCATGAGGTAATACTCGACAATATTTATTCAGGTCATATCGTCCTACCCCTTTATTATCCATCCAATATCTTAAACATTTATTTTGGATGAATTGGGCAGTCCGAATTGCTTCATCTATTGCGTCGTACTGATGTTTTTTAGCTCTAACTTTAAATTCTAAAACAAGCATTTATGTCACCGCTATCGACCTAAATCTAGGTTAGCACAAGTTTCCTTTTTTGTGTCAAGATTTATATGTCGTGCTTCGCTGTTTTTATTGCTCGGTTTTTCATCTCTCCGCCAAGCTGCGCGCTCGGCGGGAGTCTTCAAACCGAGATTTATGATAAAACTCGAAAGCTTTCAACTCCAAGCGCCCCTCCATGAAACTCGACTTCTCCAACCTTTGCCAACAACACAGCATAGCCCCACGCGGGATTATTTTTATTGGTGCTTCCGATGGTAAAACCCTTAAACGGCTTAACCTTCCCGACACGGTTAAAACCCTGATCATCGATGCCAACCCCAAAACGGTTGAACGACTGCAAGCTAATTTTGCCGATAGTCCCAATATTCAAGTTGTTCAAGCTGCCGTTAGTAACCACAACGACACTGTAACTCTACATCTGACTTCTCTTGAGTCTAGCAGTTCCATTTTACCCTGGAAACAGTACAGCGAAATTTACCCAAATATCAAAGAAACTCAACAACTCACCCTCCCCTCCCATACTTTGGATAGTCTTCTCGAAGAACTACATCTGTCTCCCGTTGACTTTAATATCCTGATTCTTGATATCCAAGGCGCTGAACTTTTGGCCTTAGAAGGTGCTAACCAACTTCTCAATACCCTGGATGCTATTTATACCACCGTTCATTATCAAGAACTGTTTGAAGGGGGTGCATTAGCAGAACAAGTTGATCAGTTCCTTGCTGATTATCAATTTCAACGGGTAGCAGAAGTCAGTCCCTACCATCCCGCTTGGGGAGAAGCCTTCTATGTCTGTCAAACCGTTGAGACTGAGGACGTTGTTCATCCGGTTAAACCTTTATCCCAAACCTCTCAACTTCTTCAGGAAACCCAAGAACAGCTAGAAACTTTACAGTCCCAGTACCAAGAGGTTTTGGTCACGTTGGAGCAGACTCAAGTTCAACTACAACAGAGTACAGAAAATTTAACTGAGTTACAATCCCAACGGGATCAAATGTTAGTCGAGTTAGAACAGTCTCAAACCGACCTCAAACAATCTCAAACCCAACAGGAACAATTACAAACTCAACTCCAACAAACCCAAACCGACCTCAAACAATCTCAATCTCAACTCCAACAATCTCAAACTGACCTCAAACAATCTCAATCTCAACTCGAACAATTACAAACTCAACTCCAACAAACCCAAACCGACCTCAAACAATCTCAGTCTCAACACCAACAATTACAAACTCAACTCCAACAAACCCAAACCGAACTCAAACAATCTCAGTCTCAACACCAACAATTACAAACTCAACTCAAACAATCTCAAACCGACCTCAAACAATCTCAGTCTCAACAGGAACAATTACAAACTCAACTCAAACAATCTCAAACGGAACTTAAACAATCTCAATCTCAACTCGAACAATTACAAACTGACCTCAAACAATCTCAGTCTCAACAGGAACAATTACAAACTCAACTCAAACAATCTCAAACGGAACTTAAACAATCTCAATCTCAACTCGAACAAACCCGAAAAGAATCTGATCAGTCTCGTTCAGAACGGCATGAAGTTCGAGAAGAATTAGAGTTAACTCAATTTCAACTCGATGAAGTTCAGGTTGAGTTAGAACAATATGTTGCTCAGTGCCATCAACAGAAAGAAGAACTCACTAAACTGCAAACCGAACTCGAACAAACTAAAATGCTCTTAACTCAAGCTCAACAACAACCAGAACCAACTGTTGCTAAAAAATCAAAATCCGATAATGCAGCAATGGTTAAACTATTGGCAAGAGTTCTCGCAGAAACCCTTGAAGATTAATCAGGAGCAATTGTGACAGCTACCCCTTTATCAATTTATCCTAATATTCAACCCACGTTAACAATCACGATTTTTGCAGTCCCTAAACCGTTTCGAGGTCAGATTCGGATAATTCAACGGAATGCTATTCAAAGTTGGACAAAGTTGCAACCGCAACCGGAGATTATCTTATTGGGAACTGATCAGGGAACTCAAGAAACGGCTAAAGAGTTCGGTTTACGTTATATTCCTGACATCAACGTTAATGCTCAAGGAACGCCTCTATTAAATAGTATTTTTTTCCAAGCTTCCCAACAAGCCACTCACCGAATTTTGACTTATGTTAATTCGGATATTATTTTAACGAGGGATTTCATACCAACGGTTCAACAAGTTGTCAGCCAATACCCGCAATTTTTAATATTAGGAAGACGTTGGAATTTGGATATTACTGATTCCATCGATTATAATAATCCTAATTGGGAACAAAATTTACGCGATCGCCTTCATCAAGCTGGAACTTTCAGTGGTGTAGGCGCATTAGATTATTTCGTTTTCCCTAAACCTTTATTTTCCCAACTTCCAGAATTTGCCATTGGACGAGCAGGTTGGGATAACTGGATGGTGGGGGAAGGACTCAAACAGAATATTCCGGTGATTAATGCCAGCCAGATAATTACTGCAATTCATCAAAATCATGACTATCATCATCTACCTGGACATCGTTTAGAAGCGTTTCAAGGAACCGAAGCGCAACACAATCAAGTTTTTCTTCAAAATCATTTTGCGGGAAATAGTGCTGATGCGACAATTTACCTGACTCCCCTTTCTTCTAACCTTAGTCCTAAAGTGAGTGTGATTATTCCCACCACCTGTGTAGAGACGCGCCATGGCGCGTCTCTACCCGCCACCATTGATAGTGTTTACCAACAAACTTTTACAGACTTTGAAATTATTGTTGTTGATGATAATAATTCTATAGGGGAAATGCGATCGCTATTAACCAGAGAATATCCCTTAATTCGCTATATCCATCAACCTTCTTCAGGAATTGTAGCCACTTATAATCAGGGTTTGGAAGTTGCGGAAGGGGAATTTATCACATTTTTGCATCCTCCAGAAGTGTTTTTACCCAACAAACTCGCTCAACAAGTGGCTTGCTTTGAACAGAAAGCAGGGTCTTTAGAAATGGTTTTCAGTTCTTGGAAAACCCCGTCTAGTTTTCGAGATCACAACATCAACCTCCTTGCCTTTGGGTCAGTATTACAAGGACGAGAAGGCTTGCACGGCGTTCATGGCTGGATGTTACCGACGCTGTGGCAATTTATCCGCACTAGCACGATTTTATTTCGGCGCAGTTGGGTACAGCGTTATGGTGGCTTTAATCCCCAACTGTCTGAACAAGCTGCTACCCTTGATTTATTGCTGAATTTATCCTCACGGGGGGCTGCGGCGGTTTGTTTGGAACAACCGACAATTTGCAGTTTGGAACCTAAACCGTTAACGGTTGAAAGGATTCATCAAATGGCAGCCGAGTCAGAACAACTGCTACAAAGCTATTTTTCCCGTCCCACCGTTAAACCTTGGATGCGTCCTCTGGAGTCTCTAGCTTATACTCAAACTTTCCAATGGTTAGCCAGTTTAATTTCTGATGAACCCCAAAAGGCAAAATTCATTCATTGTTATCACCGCTATTTTCAGCAGACCCAACCTTTCAGGGTTAACGCATAAAATCATGTTTTTGTCAAGTCTCGAATTTTGTCTTAATCTTCCGTTACAAAAACTCGTGCATCGGGAATTGAGAATCGAGCCGGAATATTGTAAATTTTGCTTAATCTTGAACGAAGTTATAGCCTTCTAGCCGTCATTTTTACAAATAGACAGACTAACCCCTTGGGTAGTGTTTTTTCAAGCTTACCACAACCCCCATGATTTCGTCAACTATTTGAAAATAATTTTCAATAAAAAATCCGGTTGGAGTCTCTTAATTTTAAAATTTAAAAGGATCATGAATTAATTATAATATATTCTTATCAATAATCCCTAGGAATAGGAAGACGAAAAAAATTGTCCCAGAGTCTCCCTTCAATGATGACTGGTACAGACGCGCCATGGCGCGTCTCTACTGATTAATGCTTCTCCCAAATTCCGATAAAACCATAAATGAATCGGTTCTCCTTGTTGTTCTATCCCTTTTTGATAACAATCAATCGCTTCTTTCAAATAGCCTTGACGATGTAATTGTTGTCCCAACTCCTGATAAATCTCAGGATTATTGGGACTATTTTGTAACATCTCTCGATATCGGGAGAGGGGATCTAAATTAACGTTGTTTTTTTTTTGAAATTACACGGCTAATCCCTTCATAAGCGAGATCAAAATCCGGTCTGAGATTAATGGCTTTTTGGAAATAAGCAAGGGAATCTTGATAATTTCCTTTTTGTTCTAAGGCTTCTGCCCAGTGTAAATGAATATCCGGTGATTGGTCATAAATCTCACAAGCGCGACGATAACAACTAATCGCTTCATCCCACTTTTGCAACATCGCAAAGGTATGACCTAAAAGATGATAAGCAACGGGAGATCCAGGGTTAAGAACACAAGCGCGACGTAAAGCGACTAACGCATTTTCAATGTTGCCTTGTTGTCGGAGAGATTGTCCTAAATTTTGATAAGATTCAAAGGAATCAGGAATAAACTCTTGATTCCGACGATATTGAGCGATCGCTTCTTCAAATTGGCGTTGTTTGCCTAAAAGTTGTTGTAACCCAAACTCAATGCTGCTCTGATTTTCTGGATTCAGTTCTAAGGCTTGACGATAGGCAGAAATCCCTTCTTCCCATTGATAAAATTGGGCTAAAGCTTGTGCTAATTGCTCATATAATTCGGCTGAGGCAGTTCCTAAATCACAAGCTTGACGATAAACGGTAATCGCTTCTTCTAAATGATGAACTTGAACCAGTGCTTGAGCTAAACTTTGTTGATTTTGAATAGAATCAGGATTCAGTTCAACACAACGACGATAACTTGTTACGGCTTCTTGCCATTGATTTTGTGCAGCTAACACTTTTCCTAACTGTTGATAAGCATCTGCAAAATTAGGATTCAATTCACAAGCGCGATGCAAAACGACTGTTGCTTCTTCCCATTCTTGCTGTTGAACTAATGCCGAGCCTAAATCATAATGAGCTTCCGCCGAGTTAGAATTAACGTGACAACGGCGACGACAAAGATTAATGAGTTCTTGCCATTGTTCTTGACTGTTTAAAATATCTTGCAATCGCTGATAAGCTTCGGTTAAATTCGGATTCAGTTGACAAGCACGACGATAGTTACTCACGGCTTCATCGGCTTGATCTAGTTGTTCTTGAATCACACCTAAACCCAAATAACACTCCGGCCAATAAGGATTAATTTGTAACGCTTGATGATAGGCAGAAAGAGCATCTTGCCATTGATGTTGTTGAGCAAAAGCTTGTGCTAAATAATAGTAGGTTTCCCCGTTGTTGGGTTTAAGCTCTAACGCCTTCTGAAATTGAGTAACCGCTTCTGTAAAATTGCCTTGTTGGGTTAAGGCAACGCCTAAATTCGTGTAAAATTCATGAAAGCTCGGATCTTGGTCGAGGGCTTTGCGGAAACAAGTGATGGCTTCGCTATAATTACCCTGCTGAGTCAACACACTGCCTAAGCGGTCATAAAACCAAGGGGAATTCGGTTGGAGATCAATGGCTTTTTGGTAAGCTGCCATCGCCTTTTGGACATCTCCCTGTTGGTTGAGGGCTTCCCCTAAGTTATAGTAACTCCAAGGGGATGTCGGATTTTCCTGTATCGCTTGTTCATAGGTTTCAATGGCCTGTTCAAACTGACTTGTCCGTAACGGTTGATGGGCGGTTTCAAAATAGCTAACACTCATGCCTGTATTCTCGGTTAATTTTAAGATTCAATAAGAGTTGAGGGCGACTTCAGGGAAGTTAAGAATTACAATAAAATACCTGTTTTGGATTGTACAGGAATTTATGCAATTTCATTCCTCCAAATTACAACAAATTAGATATCAGCTAGAGCGATCGCAATCTTGGCTACAAGAAATTGAAGTCAAAATGAACACTTGGCAGTCTCCCTCAACTCTGCCTCTACCTGGACGTCAGTCATTTTTATTTTACCGAGATTATGGAGGGTTCACAGGGGGACATTTAAAAGTTTGGGATTATTTTAATCATGTCCAATTTTCCCAACGCTATTCTCCCTTGATTTATTTTACGCCTCAAAGCAGTTGGGATGCTAGTAATCCTTGGTTAAATTTAGAGCGAAAATTGATATTATCGCAACCGTTAGAATATTCTGATATAATTTTTATGGAAGGGTTAGATTGGCAGTTCCTCGATGAACGCTATAAAAACAATTCTCCCATTCCGATTATTAATTTAATTCAGCACGTTCGACACGCTTATCCTGATAATCCCCGTTATCCTTTTCTCAAGTATAAAGCGATTCGGATTTGTGTCAGCACAGAGATCAAAACGTATTTAGAAGCCACTGATCAAGTGAATGGAGAAATATTTGTTATTCCTTGTGGCTTGGATCTGAACTTAATTCCTCAAGGAATAGATTGGCATCAAAAAGAGGATAAAATTTTAATTGCTGCTTTAAAAGAACCGGAATTGGGACAAACCTTAAAGATAGAATTAGAAAAAATAGGGAAGAACGTGGAACTCCTGACGACACAACTTCCCAGAACCGAATATCTACAAAAGCTAAACCGTGCCAAAATCACCTTGTTTCTCCCCAACCAAACAGAAGGGGAAGGGTTTTACCTTCCGGCCTTAGAAGGGATGGCAGTGGGGACATTGGTGATTTGTCCAGATTGTATTGGCAATCGTTCCTTTTGTCATTCAGGTAGAAATTGTTTACGTCCTGAGTATACCATAGAAAGTTTATTGAATGCGCTCCAACAAGCCTTACAATATTCTCAAATTCAAATTGGGGAAATGTTAACCCATGGGAAACAAACCGCCCATGAACATGATCTCCTTAAAGAGCGTCAAGCTTTTTTAGAGATTCTCGATAATATTCATGAAATTTGGTAAACCTTAATCCTCAACTCTCACCCTTTAATTTATTGGAAATCTATGCAAAAGCAAAACCCAGAACAAACTGCTTTCATTATCACCGGAATGCACCGTTCAGGAACTTCCTTAACCGCATCTATTCTTCAGAGCGCAGGGGTTCATATAGGCCGAAATTTATTAGGTGCAGATCACGTTAATATAAAAGGTCATTTTGAGAATATTGACTTTTATCACCTTCACATGAATATTCTTGACTCACAAGGAGCCAGTAGTGCAGGTTGGACATTACAGGACAATTTGGAAATTAAAGAAGAATTTGTTGACCGAGCTAAAGAACTCATCGAACAAAATGCTTTAAGTGCTGTCTGGGGATGGAAAGAACCTAGAACTACTCTATTTTTAGAATTTTGGGCAAAACTGTTACCCGAAGCCAAATTTTTATTAATTTTTCGTTCTCCTTGGGAAGTTGCAGATTCCCTGTATCGGCGACAGGATGAAATCTTTCAAACTCAGCCTGAATTAGCCATCAAATATTGGCAGCATTATAATCAAAAAATCCTGAATTTTTATAATCAAGAGCAACATCGTTGTTTGCTAACCAATTTATACACAATTATTCAAAACCAAACTGCCTATATTGATACTATTAATCAAAAGTTTAACGTTGAGTTAAGTTATCCAGCACCCACTGCTTACGAGCCTTCTTTATTAAAAACTGAGATTTCTTCAAACAGTCAGAAACCGACTTTAATTGACTATTATTTTCCTGAAGCCATTGAACTATATCAGGAACTTGAAGGGAGAGCATGGCATCCTGAACAAACACCAGACTTTTCTTGGCAAGACTTATTAAAACCATCTCTGTATCGCTCTTGGGCCTTTCAAGATTGGGCGAATGGGCGTCGATTAGAACAGGAAAATAAATCCTTAAAAGCTCAATTGCAAGACCAACAAGCTGAAGTCCAAGAAGCTCAATTAATTAAAACTGAGTTAGAGCAAACAAAAACTCAATTAAAAACGGCAGAAACTTTATTAGATCAATCTCAATCTCAATTACATGAAACCGAAACGGTTTTAGAAAAATCTCAATCTCAATTACATGAAACCGAAACGGTTTTAGAAAAATCTCAAGCTCAACTAACAGAAACCCAAACAGCTTTCCAAAAATCTCAAGCTCAACTAACAGAAACCGAAACGGTTTTAGAAAAATCTCAAACCCAGTTACAACGCACCGAGTCAGTTTTACAACAGTCTCATACTCAACTCAACCAAACTCGGACTGAATTAGAAACCGCTAAAACTCAACTGAGTCAAGCTCAATTTGATGTAATGCGGTATCAATCCCAATTACATCAAACTCAAGAAGAATTAGAATATTATGAACTAAACTGGCCTCAAGTTCAGGACGATTTAACACGGTATAAAACTCAACTTGGGGAATCTGAAGTTAAGATTTATGAAGCTGAAGCTTTATTGAGTCAATTAATGATGCAGTTACAACAAACCCAAAAGCGAGAAGAACGCTTTCAAATTCAACTGCATCAAACCGTAAAAGAACTAGAAGAAAAAACAACTCAACTGCACCAAGAACAAGCAGCTTTGCAACAAGCAACTAATCAAGTTAAACAACTAAAACGGGATTTAAAACGCTCAAATTCCCAACTGTATCAAGTGCAAGGAGAGTTGGATTTATACCATTCTCAATTAGAACAATCGGTATCTCAATTAGAAATAGTGCAAACGGAATTGACTCAAACTCAGTCACAATACGAGCAAACTAAACGAGACTTCAAACAAAAACAAGCTCAAATTCATCAACTACAAACTGAATTGAAGCGATCGCAAGCTCAACTACACGAACTGCAAGTTGAATTAGCTCAATCCCAAGCTCAATTAGAACAAATGCAGGAACGGCAACGCCTAGAGCAAACAATGGCTGAAGATCCCAAACCAGAAAGCGAAATCAACTACAACCTATTAATTTGGGATGCTTGGAATGCTTACCGAAATGGTAAATTACCTTTAATGAAACAGCATCTTCAGCAAGCGTTGAAATTAACTAAAACCTCTCCAAGTGAAACAATTTTGACTTGGTTAGAAACCTTTTCTAAATTATCCTTAGCCCAAGGCTTTGAACTAGATTCCCAAAGCTTAACCGATTCTGAGGAATGGCAACAGTTAATGGGCCAAATGATGGTCAAAAAACCAATGCCATTACCTTTAATTAAACCTTATCTATCCACCCCAGAACATCCTGAGTCTGAACCAATAGCTCTGAGTGGGGCAGAAAATCCTAACTTAAATTAAGCTCAGACTGCTCCCGTAGAGACGTTTCATGAAACGTCTCTACCCAGGCGGCACATTAAGGCTGAAGTCCGGGTTTTACGGCTCCTAGACGCGATGGTAACAAAGTTCGGCTTCTTCCGTTTTCCCCAGTTGAGTTAAAACATCCCCCAGTAACTGGTAGGTAGATACCCAGTTCGGATTTAATTCAAGGACTCGGCGGTAACATTGGGCTGCTGCTTCTAAGTCCGCTTGAGCAGCTTGGGGAAGAGGTTGTAAGGGGGAACGATTTTGCAACGCTTCCCCCAAATGTTGGTAAACAACATCAGATTCGCTGATATTTAAGGCGCGACGGTAAGCAGTAATGGCTTCATCCCAACGTTGCAGTTGAGCCAGGGCAAACCCTAAATGATCTTGAGCTTCCAAGGAATTTGGATCAAGTTCAACGGAATGGTGATAGGCAGTAACCGCCTGTGGCCACCGTTGTAAGGTCGCTAAAGCATCCCCCAAATGTTGGTAAATAATCGCGGCATCAGGAGCCAGTTCCAATGCTTGATGATAGGAGGTAATTGCCTCTTCCCATTGGTGGGTTAGGGATAAGGTATGTCCGAGAAAATGATAATAAATGGCGAATTGAGGGTCAATTTCTGTGGCTTTACGGAAATCGGTAATCGCCTCTTGCATTTTGCCTTGATTTCTGATCATCAAGCCTAACTTATAATGAGTCCAGGATGATTTGGGGTTTAGTTTAATCACCTGTTGATAAGACTCAACGGCTTCCTCAATTTGGTTTAGAGCTTCTAACGCTTCTCCCAACTGTTGATAAAGTTCCCAGTTGTGGGGACTGACTTCAAGGGCTTTCCGCAAATAAGCAATGCCTTCGCTTCCCCGTCCTTGACGAGCAAAGGCTTCCCATAAATAGTGATAACAGGAGGTTGCATCGGGTTCCAGTTCAAGTGCGGTTTGTAGGGAACTGATGGCTTCTGAAAAATGTCCTTGTTGGCAGAGCAATTTTCCCAGGCTTTGCTGAAACTCATAAAAATCAGGATTGAGTTCCACAGCGCGGCGGTAGGCATCCGTTGCTTCGGGGATTTTCCCCTGTTGCTCTAGGAGTTCTGCCAAGTTATAGTAAGACCAAGCCGAGTTGGGATTCAGTTCGCAGGCTTTTTGGTAACTTGCGATCGCTTCCTCAACCTGACCCAGTTGAGCCAAGGTTTCCCCTAAGTTGTGGTGATACCAGGAAAAGTTGGGTTTTTCAGTGATAGCATGACGGTAAGCAACCACGGCTTGATCGAATTGACGGTGCTGCTGGTACTGATTTGCTTGCTTAAAACAAGAATTTGCGTCTTGTAGAGAAGTGAGTTGGAAATTTGTGTTCATGTCTTGTCAATTCTGCCACTCAATATTATTATAGCATAAGCAATAAATGGCTTCTTTAAATAACTGTTTTATGACTCCTCAATTATGTAATATTAATTTGAGAAACTCAAAACAGACCAGCATCTGATCCGATCTGGAACAAGTCAAGTCTAGCCGAGTAAAAACCAGAAAAATAATGATCAAAGCTTTTGTTTTAACAACGATTAACGACCCAACAGATGCGCTCTTCAAATATCGAGATATTCTTTTAGATTTAGGCTGGAATATTATTATTGTTGGAGATAAAAAAACACCATCCACCTTTGAATTGCCTGGAGCAGAGTATTTAAGTATTGATCGGCAATATGACGAATTTGGAGAAATTGCATCTCTGATTCCTGCCAATCATTACGCTCGAAAAACATTAGGATACCTATATGCCTTAAAAAAAGGCGCAGAGATCATTGCTGAATCCGATGATGATAATATTCCTTATCTGGATCGGTATCCTAATTTTTTACCCAGTCAAGTCAAAACGCCGATCATGGAAGCACGGGGAGTTTATAACGTTTATTCATACTTTACCTCTGAAAAAATATGGCCTCGCGGCTTACCCCTGGATGCAATTAAAAATAAAATTGATCAAACCCTAACAGACGAAAAAGAAGTAACTTGTTATGTTCAGCAAGGGTTAGCTGATTTAGATCCTGATGTGGATGCCATCTATCGATTAACAGCATCCGAAGCAGAAATTATCTTTGATTCTGGCAAAAAGTTAGCGTTGGGAGTAGGTTGTTATAGTCCCTTCAACACTCAAAATACTTTATTCTACAAACCTGCATTTCCTCTGATGTTACTCCCCATTGGAGTCCATAGTCGTGTAACCGATATCTGGCGGAGTTATATAGCTCAACGGTTGTTATGGTGCATGAATTCTTCTGTACTTTTCTTATCTCCTTCTGTTTACCAACTCAGAAATGAACATAATCTTTTAAAAGATTTTGAAGCGGAAGTTCCTTTGTATACAGAAGTTAAAATTTTTATTAGTCTTTTAGACAGTTTTTCATCTAAATCTAGCCAAGCCAGTGAACTAATGATAGAACTTTACACCCATCTTTACCAGCATAAATTTTTATCTGAAATTGACCTTAAACTTTGCCAATTGTGGAGTCAAGAAATTAGTAAGTATATGGGGTGAGGAATAACCAATATTCCTAATAACATCAAGCTTCATTAATTATAGAGCAACATACAATCAAGTTGAATTATGAGTGAAAGTCTGAAAATGAATGAACTGAAGACCTGGGAAGATTACTATAAATTAAGTCAATCTTCCTTTGAACAGGGAAAATTAGCAGAATCAATTGGGAGTTACCGTCGAGCACTCATGCTCAACCCTAACTTGACTCAACCGAGTTTTCTAGGACAGTTACCTGAATTAAACACGATTCATATTCCTGCTAAACAATTAAATATTCTTCCTGATCCAAAAACAATAGAAACCTCAGAAGGTTTTGTTATTAGTTTAGCTGGAAATCAAAATTTTGTATTTTACGGCCCTTATATTGATATTCCTGATGGATTTTATCGAGTTCAAGTCCAGTTTGATTTCCCCGGTTTTAATTCTGAGCAAACCGATGTCTCTAATGAGCAAAAAGGCTTCAAATTTGATATTGCTGCCCCTTTTCCTTCCATTATTTATGAAACTGAAGTTGCTATAGGACAGAATCAGTTAGATTTTTATTTAGATTTTGTTAATGGTGAAAGGACAGAGTTTCGCTTTTTTTCGTTTGGTACATCTTTTTTGGTTAAATCGATCAATCTGACTTTAGTTTATTCGCCTCAAAACAGCTTAGATACGGCTTTAAATTATTATTTTGATCTAGCGACTTTTTTTGTGTTAAAAAATAAAACTGATAAAGCCTATATCGCCTATACAAAATGTATTGAATCGGATTCATTAGATCTAAAAATAGAAGATTTTTTAGCAAATTATCAAGTTTTTTTGACAGATGCTGAATGGGTTAATGCTTACTCAAATTTAGGGGAAATTTTTCAGCAAAAAGGAGAAATAGAAAAAGCAATTAGCTGCTATCATCAATTGATTAAACGAGTCCCTACTCAATCTAGTGCTTATGAAAGTCTAGCCCTGCTTCTAGCAGAGCAAGGTAAAATTCAAGAAGCTGTAGCTGTGTTTCAAAAAGCTAACCCAACATTCCAAAAAACAGAGATCTACGATAAAATCTGGAAAAATATCAATATTTGTGGTAGTTTAAGTGATAATTTTGAGGAAAGTCGAGAAATTAGCCTAGAAAAAGCTGATCAATACTTTAGACAAAAAACCAACTCGTATACCATAATTAATGTCAATGCCTTGGATGAGGAAAACAAAGCTTTTCTTGAGCATTCTCAAATTTCTTTATCCAATTTAAAACTGATTCAGCAGGAAAATATTAGTTTAGAAGAAATCTATATTAATATTGATAGTAAAAATAAAAATCAAAGATTAAGTAAATTAGTTAACAAAAAGTCTGGGTTCACTTGGGAGCTTCTTAACCCTAAACATTTCCAACAAAGTATTATTGAAACCGGATATATTTATACGGTTTGTCCTTTTACAGGTGAGGTTCTCAAAAGCAATCAATCCTTCTATATTCAAGACAATGGAGTTGTTCCTTTATGTTTCTATCGATTCCAAGGAAGAGAAGTATTTTATTTAGTTGTCGGTGCTTGGAGTGGAGGAAAAATCGCTGTTTATTTTCCCAAAATAGAACTCTTGGTTTTGATCTCAAACGAGTGGGGAATGTGGTTAAAACATGAGGAATATCTCAATAAATTTAAAGCTAATTTAGTCAGTAATTGGCAAGATGTAAAATCTTATATTTCCTTAGAGAATAAAAACAAAAAAATCACCTCGATTTCAGGAGTGATTGCTAATTTAGGTCACTATTTCTGGAATGAATTAACAGCGATTCAATATTTATATGATAATCAAATATTGGATCGAGTTGATCAATTTCTAACAGGATCAGATAGTCGATTAGACCTTCATGATCTCTTTCCTGAAATTTCTCCAGATAAAATTCATAAAGTCGAGAATAAACAAGATTTTTTTCAAATTATCCTGAAAAACAATCTTTTTGCTGTTCGATTAACCGATTTTTCTATTCAGGAAAGTTTAATTAAACGGATATACAACGCAGCTATCAAAAATTGTAATGAAGCTTTTTTGCAACAAATTGAAGAAGCTAAAACACGTTTTCCTTTAATCTGGATCAATCTTCGCGGTCATAATAAATCTTGGATTTCTCAGGTAGAGGGCTATGCCAATATTATTTCTGAATTGTCTAAAGAATATCCAAACCTAGCCATTATTTTTGATGGTTTCCCCACAGAAAAAGATACTATGGAGAAAATCATCCAGCAAGTTCCATCAACAGTCAAAATATATGATGGCTTAAACTGTTCTATACAAGAAACTTTAGTATGGGCATTTGCCATAGATACTTATATTTCTATCATTGGATCGGGATTAACGTTAGTGACCTGGATTGCCAATAAGCCCGGTGTTGCTCACTCTGATCGCGCCCACTATTCTCAAATTCAGATGTGGGCAGAAGCTCGTGATAATGCGATCGCACCTAGTTATGTACCCATTGAGTCTATTGTAGATATACAAGACCGACGGGAAGGCTGGCTCAACTATGAATGTGATTGGAAAGTCATCTATAATGAGATCGTTAATGTAATTCGTAGTTTAAAACAATCTTCAGAGCAGGATAAACCAGAAATGAAAACTGAAATCGAACAAGAAATGTCAGAATTAGTATTAGAAAAACACCCTGATTTGACTCAAGCCAAATTACCAAATAGCCCACAGGATATAATAACGCTTCAGTCTGAATTAGAGCAGACTAGAGAAGAGTTAGAGCGTTCACAATCACAGTTAGATGAAGTTTTAGCAGAACTCGAACAAGCACACTGGGAACTCCATAAAAATGAAGAAAGTAAAAATCAAGAAAATAAAGTTGAACAAGCTGTTCCCACTCCATTACAAGAACAAAAATCAAGTTCATCTGAATATTTCAAACTAGACTTGGGTTGTGGTGGAAATAAAAAACCAGGAACGATTGGTTTAGACTACTGCGAAATTCCTGGGGTTGTTGATCATGTTCTTAACTTACAAACGGATAAATTACCGTTTCCAGACCGCAGTGTTGATTATGTTTACTCGGCTCATTGTTTAGAGCATCTAACTGAATCACCTGTTCATTTATTTAAAGAAGTGAGTCGAGTTTGTGTAGAAGGTGCTCGACTAGAGTTTTGGACTCCTTATCTTTGGCATAACTCAGCATTTATTTACGGGCATACGACTTACTATCAAGAAGATAATTATATGCACCTTTGTGTTTGGTTTCCCGATTTCTGGGCACCCGGTTTAGGGGCAAGATGGTATTTAAAAGAACTGGTGTATGTTATAGAGCCACAAATTTTAGTTGAACTCTATAAACAAAAAGTTCAACTAGATTTTGCAATTCGATATTATAAAGGAGTTGTTCATGAACTTGGTGCTATCATCGAAGTTAGTCATGAAAACAAAGGACAGATTATCTATCCTCAACGTAGTTTTACGACAAATCGCTCTGCCCAACGTTTCTTACTTCAACAGCAATCTCAACCTGTTGATGAAATTGAGCTAACTCAAGCGATCAACTGGTTTAATACTGCATCCAGTTGAGCCAGAGTTTTTAGCTTGAGAATTTCAGGATTAGGATTAAGGATTTTGAGTTTTTTTGAGAATACAGATAAACTCAAAATCATTTTCTTGAAATTTTTCTAGTGTAAATGGAAAACCTAATTTTCCTTGGCAATAGGATAGCATTTCTAAAAAGGAATCAGGTTTCCAAACATGGAAATGAATACTGTAGTCCATATTTAATAAAAGTTGCACACGAGCAGCAACCTGTTCTTCTGGAACTTTATCTACTAAACAAACATATTCCTGATAATGATCTTGTTTAGACCATTCTGGCCCTTCCTGATAATCTTGAACGAGATGATCCAAATCAGTCAAAGGACGATCTAAATCAAAGGTGTGACGTTTATCAGGAACCCCCATATACAGGATTCCTCCTTCCTTAAGTACCCTAAGAAAGTTTTGAATCGCGTCAATAGGGTTTTGACAATGCTCAATCATGTGATTAGCAATAACAAAATCCCAAACGTTATCCTGAATTTTGGATAGTTTTTCACCATCATCAACAATGTCAGGATCAACAAGATTTACTGCTGATAATTCTGGATATTGTTTTCTGAGATCAGTGGCAGACATTCGATCAACATAGTGAACTTTTGTGCCTTCAGGAACTTCTAGAGGAGCATGAAGTGCACCCACTTCAATGCCTTCCCCACTAATATATTGAACAGCAAGCTCCTTGCGGACTTGATAAACATCAACCATCAACTAACTCCTGAATTCAAGCCTTAAAAATCCTAACTTAATCTAGCATAACTCTTAAGGCTTGAGATTCATCATTTAGACTTTGATTCGATAGTCTTGAAAATCCCGGCTCAAATGAGGGCTATAGTAGGGATCGTTATCAATATACTTTTGCCAACGACTTTCCATAATTTTGGATTCTCGGTTTAGACGTTCTTTCTTTTCTGGGGTATCTTCATAACCCCGACTTTTGGATTCATGGTGATAAAGTTTAACGTGAGGTAAGTACAAATTACGATAACCTTTATCTAGCATTTTCAAACACAAGTCTACGTCATTATAAGCCACGGTTAACTGTTCATCCAAACCTCCAACTTCTTCAAATACTTCTCGCCGACACATTAAACAAGCACCTGTAACGGCTGAAGTATTATTTAACCCAATCACATTACTAAAGTACCCTGGAGTTTGGGGCATATTGTAATAGGGATGACCTGCTACACCCCCTAATCCCATCACAACTCCAGCGTGTTGAATCGTGTTGTCAGGAAATAGCAATAAACCGCCGACTGCTCCAATAGCAGGTCTTTGAACTTGCTCAACCATGGCATTAATCCAGTCAGAGGTAATCACTTCTGTATCATTATTTAAGAACAGTAGATAATCTCCAGTCGCTTGACTGACCCCATAATTATTGATTTTAGAAAAGTTGAAAGGAATATCTAATCGATAGCATTTAAACCGTTCTTTTTCCTTCTCAGACCAGTAATTAATAATTTGTGCCGTATCCTTCTCGACACTACCATTATCAATTAGAATCACTTCATAGTTTGGATAAACAGTTTGAGTAAAAATAGAGTCCAAACAGCGATCAAGAACTTGTCCTAAATCCCGTGTCGGAATAATAATACTAACTCGTTTATATTCACTAATTTCATAGCGGACTGAATGGTGTCCTAAAAACCCAGGAATTCCCAGAATTTCACCCTTTTCACCCCGACGATCAACTGCATCTTGTAAGGCTTTTTTAGAGGCTTCATAAGCATAAGGTTTAGCTTCTGTTCCCCCCGCCGCCGATCCCGGGTGCATCCGCCAATGATAGAGAATTTTGGGAATATGGTAAATTTTTTCGGTTTTTTCGGTAAATCTTAATACTAAATCATAATCCTGCGCTCCCTCATAACCCACTCGCCAACCCCCCATTTCTTTAATAATTGAATGTCTGTAAGTTCCTAAATGACAGGTATACATTCGGGAGAAAAAGGATTCGGGAGACCATTCTGGCTTAAAGAAAGGACTAATAAGTTGCTCATCAGGACTTAATTTATCTTCATCAGAATAAATCATATCTGCATCAGGATAACGGTTGAGCAATAATACCACTTCATACAAAGCATCTGGGGTAAGTGTATCATCATGATCTAATAGGGAAATAAATTCACCTGTTGCTAACTCTAATGCTGAGTTAGAAGATTTAGAAATATGACCATTTTCAGTCCGATAAATTACTTTAATTCGATTATCTTTAGCAACATATTCTTCTAAGATTTCTCGAACATGAGGTAGGGTTGACGCATCATCTGCAATACAAAATTCCCAGTGAGGATAGACTTGATTTAAAACAGAATCAATGGCTTCGCGTAAAAAATAAGCAGGCGTATTATAGACGGGCATAATAATACTAATTAGGGGCTTATAACTGAAAATTTCTAAGGTTTCAGCCATCTTTTTGAGTTCAGCTTCTCTGGGAAAGTTTTGAGCAACCCACAAGCTATATAAATGATCAGCAACTAGGGCTTTTTTAAGTAAAACATCTTGAATGCTTTTGACATCAAAAATAAATAGAGGATCAAGTTCACTTGCTCGTCGATAAGCTGCAATAGCTTCTTCGATTTTCCCTTGTTTAAGCAGTGCTGTTCCTAAATTTTGATACGACCAAGCAAAATGAGGATTAATTGCAATTGAGCTTTGATAAGCAGCAACAGCTTCATCTAAGCGATCAGGTTGCTCAAGCAACATATCCCCCAAATTATGATAAGACCAATGAAAATTCGGATTTAATTCAATGGCTTTTTGGTAAGCTGAAATCGCTTGTTCAAATTTCTTTTGGCGTTGTCGAATATCCCCTAAATTGTGATAGGAACCAAAATAGTCAGGATTTAATTCAATGGCTTTTTCATAGGTTTTGGCTGCTGCTTCCAGTTCACCTATTTTTTCAAAAGGTTCCCCTAAACGATGGTAAATATCCGATGAATTGGGGTTGATTTCTAAAGCTTTATGATAAACTGCGATCGCATCTTCAAACTCACTCATCCTGACAAATGCTTCTCCCAACTTTAGCAATAGTTCAAAGTCTTGGGGTTGAGTATCTTTAATTTTTTTATAATAAGTTAGTGCTTGTTCACGCTGATTTTTACTCCATAATAAATTAGCATATTTCCAACATAAATCTAAGTTATCTGGCTGATAATTTAATAACGTTTGATAAGCATCAATATCATCGCCATTTAATTCAATCGCTTTTTGATAATATTGATTTGCTTTTTGTAAATCCCCTGGGGTTCCTCGGTGCTTAAAAGCCTCTGCTAAACAAGGGTAAATATTGGTTAAATTAGGATTTAATTCTAATGCTTTAGAATAGGAAGCGATCGCAGCATCCCATCGTTCTAATTTGGCTAAAACTTTAGCAAAATCATGATGACAATCGGCTGATTCAGAATTCAATGCGATCGCTTGGGAATAAGCAGAAACGGCATTTTCCAATTGATTGAGTTGAGCAAAAACGTTACCTAAACTGTGATGAAATATGGCTACATTGGGTTTAATTTGAATAGCTTGGGAATAGGCATCAATGGCTTGATCAAACTTTTGAGAATGGAAATAAATGTCTCCCAGTGCATGATAGATTTCAGGCGATTTAGGATTAAATTCTAGGGCTTCTAATAATATACTTAAGGCTTGATCAAACAAACCTTTTTGAACTAATGCTTTGCCTAATATTTGATAAGCATCTCCTGAATTTGGATTGAGATCAATCGCTTTTCGACAAGAATCTATTGCTTCATTTAGTTGACCCCGTTGAGCTAAAGCTTCTCCTAAATATTGATAAGAAATGGCATCTTCTGAATTAAGTTCCAGAGCTTTTTGATAGTAACTAATTGCTGGTTCTAATTCCCCTTGTTTAAATAGAGCTTTCCCTAAACTGTTATAAAATTCAGTTACATTAGGATTAATAGCGATCGCAACTTTTAGTGCCTTAATTGCATCAGGTAAATTACCTAAATTTAATAAAACTTCTGCTAATTGATATTGCGACCAAGCCGAATCAGGATTTAATTCAATCGCACGCTGGAACGCTTGCATTGCTTCCAATAACTGATTATTTTCTGCTAATGCTTCTCCTAAATTATGATAAATCCAATGAAAATTAGGGCTTAATTGTGCCGCTCTACGATAAGCAACAATAGCAGCTTGCAATTGACCCGATTGTTTCAATTGATTGGCTTCTTCTAGTAAATTTGTAGATGTTTTGAAATTATTGGATTGAGATAGCATTTTTGATATTCCCTGAATATTCTTAATGTAAATTAACTCATTTATTGGTGATCTGTTAAATCTGTTTTGGTGCGTGCGCTTTCGCTTACACACCCTACATTTAACGGTTGATTTTTAGTTAAATCTGTTTTGGTGCGTGCGCTTTCGCTTACGCACCCTACATTTAAGGGTTGATTTTTAGTTTGACTTTTCCAAATGTAGCATAGTTTCCATCCTTTAGAATAGCTTGGAGTAACAATTCGGTTTGTTCAGATAAATTTCTGAGTTCAATAGTTTCGCAAAATCCACAAAATTCCGAATGTGGGTTTTCAGGATGTAGAGTAGCAACATCAGGACGGTAAAAATTAGCGGGAATTTCCTTAATAACTTGACCGTGATTTCCTATAATTTGAACAGCAGTTATTTTTTGCTGTTTCCCCAGTACCCAACCTTTAAAAGTAATTTGGCTGATTCCCCAAGAAGTTTTAATTTTAGGTTCATCTATTGCACAATCCTGTAATACTCTATCATCAAACTCTATGATAATATCAAAAATTTCTACTTCAGCAAATAGCCTTAAACTATAATCCGATGCGGATAACGTTAAATTAGGATTATAACAGGGATCATAGTCAACATAACGTTGCCACCTTTGTCGCATTATTGTTACTTCCTGCATAAATAGTTGTAACTTATCTAGTGTTGTATCATAACCTCGAGTTTTGGATTCATAATGATATAAAACAACATGAGGTAAATAGATATTCCGATAGCCTTGTTCAACTATTTTTAAGCATAAATCGACATCATTATAAGCTACTGCTAACTGCTCATCAAACCCACCCACTTGTTCAAAGACTTCTCGGCGACACATCAAACAAGCCCCCGTCACCGCCGAATAATTACTGATAGAAATAATTTGACCATAAGATCCGGGGTTAGTTTCCGATGCCATCTGGTGACTATGACCAGCAAAATGACCCATTCCTATCACAACCCCAGCGTGTTGAACCATTTTATCATGATACCTTAATAATGCACCCACAGCACCAATCGAACACCGTTGGGCTTGTTCTACCATAGCATCAATCCAATCAGGATGAATGACTTCAGTATCATTATTTAAGAATAACAAATAATCCCCAGTAGCTTTACTAACAGCATAGTTATTAATCTTAGAAAAATTAAAAGGGATATCTAAAGTATAATATATAAACCGATTTGGTTCTTGTGCTTGCCACTTCTCCAAAATTTCCTGAGTTTCTGCTTCTATACTGCCATTATCAATCACAATCACTTCATAATTAGGATAGATGCTCAGGGTAAAGATAGATTCCAAACAGCGATTTAAAATTATTCCTAAATCCCGAGTCGGAATAATAATACTTACCCGTTTGTAATCTAAAATTTTATAGCGGATTTGATAGTGTCCTAAATAAATCGGAACATCTTTAACAATTCCAGGTTCTCCCCTACGGTCTATTGCATCTCGCAACGCTCGTTTAGCAGTTTCATAAGCATAGGGTTTTGCAACGGTTCCTGATGTGACAGAACCGCTATGAATGCGCCAATGATAGAGAATTTTAGGAATATGAAAAATCCGATCTGTTTTTTCAGTAAATCTCAAGACTAAATCATAATCTTGACTGCCTTCATATCCGGTTCTAAAACCTCCAATTTCATTAATAATTTGCCGTCTATAAACTCCAAAATGACAGGTATACATTCGAGATAAAAACGAATCAGGACACCAATCGGGTTTAAAGAAATGTCCTGTTAATGCTCCTTTTTCATTCAGTTTATCTTCATCGGAATAAATCATATCCGCTTCAGGATGCTGATTCAGTAAGGAAACCACCTCATACAACCCATCGGGAGTGAGAACATCATCATGATCTAATAACCCAATAAATTCACCTGTTGCTAACTCTAAGGCTGAATTAGAAGTTGCTGAAATATGACCATTTTCAGTTCTAAAAATGACTTTAATTCTGCTATCTTGCTGTTGATATTCTTCTAATATCGGTTTGACATGGGAAGCCGTCGAAGCGTCATCTGCAATACACAATTCCCAATTAGAATAAACCTGATCTAATACCGATTGAATAGCTTCCCGTAGAAACGTTTCAGGGGTGTTATAAACAGGCATAATAATACTAATCAGGGGTTGATATTTGAAATCTTTCGTAGTAAGCCCTTCAGGGCTTTGAGGCGTGAACGCCTCACTACTTGTAGTAAGCCCTTCAGGGCTATAAGGCGTGAACGCCTCACTACTTGTAGTAAGCCCTTCAGGGCTATACGTGAACGCCTCACTACTTGTAGTAAGCCCTTCAGGGCTATGGCTATAAGGCGTGAACGCCTCACTACTTGTAGTAAGCCCTTCAGGGCTATAAGGCGTGAACGCCTCACTACGAATTGAATTATATTTCAACCATGCCTGATAGAGTTGTTCATATTCAGATTGAGATTGAGAGACGGAAAAGTAGGGCGTTAACCTAGCTTTTTTTTTTCCACAATTCCCTCCAATTTCTCCATCACTTCGGGATGCTCTGGGTCTAATTGCAATGCCATTTGATAGAAGACAATGGCCCCATCCAAATGATCATGATTGACTAAGGTATTTGCTAATTGAATATACAATTGAGGATCATCGGGTTTAATCTCAATGGCTTTATGATAAGCAGCAACGTGATCAGGGTTTTCTTGAATCACTTGATAATAATATCCCAAGGATTCCTGTAAATCTAATTTAGCTCGATTTCTCAACGCATCGGCGAGTTTTTCCTGAATATTGGGTAAATCAGACTGAACTTTGATTGCGCCTCG
Source organism: Planktothrix mougeotii LEGE 06226 (assembly GCF_015207485.1). NCBI lineage: Bacteria > Bacillati > Cyanobacteriota > Cyanophyceae > Oscillatoriales > Microcoleaceae > Planktothrix > Planktothrix mougeotii. The sequence goes on along the minus strand of NZ_JADEWU010000023.1, from coordinate 11,182 downwards.
ATAAGCTACAACTGCTTCTTCCCACTGTTCTAATTGAGTTAAAACTTCCCCTAAATTATAGTAAGACCAAGGAAACTGAGGATTGAGTTTAATGGCTTGTTCATAAGCAGGAATTGCCTCTTCGCAGCATTCTAATTTAACTAAGGCATCGGCTAAACTATTGTATGACCACGAATAGCTAGAATCTAAAGCGATCGCATTTTGATAAGCTGAAATTGCATCTTCCCACCGTTCTTGTTTAAAGAAAATATCGGCTAAATTGTTTTGTGTCCAAAACACAGTTGGATCAATTTCAATAGAACGATTATAAGCAATAATGGCTTCTTCAAATCGTTCCTGATCTCGCAGTAAATCCCCTAATTTTTGATAAACTTCGGCATTATTACTATCAAGTTCAGCAGATTTTTGATAAGCTTTAATTGCCTCTTCTCGTTCCCCCATTTTGGCAAGTGCATCTCCGAAACCTTTATAAGCTTCTGCATCTCCACTGGGATTCATTTGTATTCCTTGGCGCAACACTTGAACAGCATCTTGCCAATTTTCTTGTTTAACTAAAACTTTTCCTAATCCATAATAGGAAGATACTAATTTAGGATTTAAAGCAATGGATTTCTGATACAGGTTAACGGCTTCCTCTAACCGCCACTGACGATTAAAAATCTCCCCGACTTTATAATAAGCAACGGCTTGATTAGCATCTAATCCTAAAATTTGGTTATAAACTCTGATGGCATCATCCCAACATTCTTGACGGCTGAAGAAATCCGCAAATCCATAATAAAATTCTAAGCGGGATGGTTCTAATTCCAAGGCTTTTTGGTAAGCCTGAATCGCTGCATCTTGTTCTGCTTTTGTAGAATATAATTGACCTAACTGATAATAGGCTCCCGCTAACTGAGGATTTAATTTCAAGGCTTGTTGATAAGCGGCGATCGCTTCGTCTAATCGACCTTGTTTAAAGCGGGTATTTCCTAAATTAAAATGTTCTTCGGGTGTGGCTTTTTCCGGTTCTAAACTGTAGGCTTTTTCCAAGCATTGTGAGGCTTGTTCTAACTGCCCCATCTGGGTTAAAACCTTGGCAAAATTGCGATAAACCCCAGCAAAATCCGGTTTTAAATTAACCGCTTGTTGATAATAAGAAGCGGCTTTTTCTAACCGTTCTTCTTGAGCATATAAACTGCCTAAATTCGCATAAACTTCAGGATATTGGGGTTGAATTTCTAAGGCTTTGGAATAACAGCGAACCGCCGCCGACATTTCCCCTAAAATTTGCAGGGCATTGCCTTGAATTTTATACGCTTCCGCTAAATCGGGTTTTAATCGTAACGCTTTTTGACAAGCTGCGATCGCTTGATCCCATTCTTTTAAGGCACAATAAGCTTGAGCTTGTTTCAAATAGGTTTGAGGATTACTGGGATGATTCCCGACAGGTGTTGTCCCATTTTTCCCTATTGGTTGTTGCATCGCTCCGGCTAAGGTATCTTGAGGTGAAGCGACGGTCACGGTTGTTCTGGCTGTGGCAGCAGCTAAGGTATCTGAGGGAGCTTGAGGAGTATTTAACTGAATAGCTTGGCGGTAGATTTGTGTGGCTTCCTGAGCTTTACCTTGCCCTTGGAGCAGGGTTCCCAAACTTTGATGGGCTGCGGTTAAATTAGGATTGAGTTGAATTGCTGTCCGATAACAAGCTTCTGCGGCTTGTATTTCACCATACTCTGCTAACTGATGACCCAAGTTCAAATAATCTTCGGGTGACTGATTCGGTTCTAACGTAAAGGCTTGATATAGGGCTTGTGCTGATTTTTTCGGTTCGTTGAGTTGTGTCCAAACTCTGGCTAAATTTCGATAAGCGCCTGCAAAACCTGGTTTTAAGGTGACAGCTTTCTCATAACACGCAATTGCCTGTTGCCATTGTTGCGCTTTGGCGTACAGACTTCCCAAATTCCCGTGAACTTCGGCCCAATTCGGCTGAACTTGCAACGTCCGGGTATACCATTGCTGCGCCTCTTGCAGTTTCCCTTGTCGGAGTAAGATATCCGCCATCAGTTTACAACCGGGTGCATAATCAGACTGAATCTGCAACAACTGGTTGCAAGCCTTCAGCCCATCCTCGAATTGTCCTTGATTAAAATAGATTTCTGCTTGTTGATGGAGAAACTGTACACTGCGGGCGCGAATTTCGTTAGGTAACATAGTTGGTTTCAGTTCAGACACTCAATCGGGATCTTCCCAAAGCTAATTCTACTGGGTTTTGGGTTTTTGATATCAAGTTTTTGAGATTCGACTGTTAAATTTTGAGAGTGATAGCTGTACTCTACTCCTTGTCCCATACCCCTAAACCTGTTTTCTTTGTACAAATAACAGTTCTAATAACCGTTTTAAAGAAACGAGATTGACCCAAATATCCTCCGTCAAGGAATTTTGATACATTAACTCCCGTAGGGGATAGCAAGAAAAACCCTCTCCCGTTAAAGAATAATGTTCTAACCCCAAATATTGACTAATCACCCAATAATAATGGCGATTATAGTGGGGAGACACCCACTCAATGACTTGGGTTCCCGGTTGACAAAATATAATATTAGTTAAACCACTTCCATGGGCGCCCATAATCACTTTAGCTTGAGAAAACAGAGCCACTTGTTGGGAAAAGGACATGGACTCCAGTTGCACCACAACAAACCCCCAGGGATGCAACAATTCAATCACTTCGTTTTCATTCAAAACCCGACGATAGCGGGCATCTCCTCGACTAATATAAATGCGTTCAGGATAATTCATACCCCCCTTGTCATTCCTCGGCAAAAACCAACGTCGCAAGGTATCAATAGCCCAAGGTTGTAACCATCCCATATATCCAGGATATGAGGGAACAATTAGCTGTTGGGCTTGGATATGGGGAAATTGATCACTTTCTAAGATTTTAAACGTTGGAATTCCCAAACGAGTTAAGGTTTCTCGTTGAAAACTGGCTTGTTGACTATTCACTAAAAACCAATCAATTGTGTTGAAATCAATTCCACTTTGACGCAACAATTCCACCCGTGGCAAAATATCTACCATCCAATGAAAATAGACATTTCCTGACAACCCCGACAACACGGCTACTCGTCCCTCAATTTGCTGTAGGGGCGGTAATTGTTCGGTTTGAAACACTTGATGCTGCATCGGATCATAACTGGGACAACCGGGAAGAGGCGCTGGATATTCCCGTGAAACATCTGCTAATAATTGGTTATCGGGTGTGATAATGGCGATCGCTTTGCAAACCATCCAATAATTTTCTTGAGGAACAATCCAAGCTCGTCCATTGGGAATGATCGCCACAAACAAAGATGTTGAAGTAATATTGTTCTCTGATATTCCACACTTTTGAATTCCATGTCCCAAATTCTTCCAGGGGAAAGCTTCAAAGACACGTTTGAGACAAGGTTGACAGTCTAACCCCCCGCATTCTGTCGGAATTTTACCGGGATTTTTCTCCCCATTCTCTAAACCTTGGCTATTTTTTCCCTCAGAAGTCAATAATCCTGATAGAAAATAATAATGACTATCTTGTAAATTATGGTTTTTTAGCCAGATTAAGGTTGAATCACATACTTTTTGGGGCCGATTTATGACTTCAGTTCTTGCCCAGTCTTGCAGTAACCTTAATGTTAAAGGATAGTTGGAAAGTAAAGATTGAAAACCGGGCTGCTGTTGTATCTGTAAAACGGTGTTGTAGTAGTTCGCAGCCGCGTCCCAATCTTCCTGTTTTTCCAGAATTCTTCCTAATTGCAAATAAACTTCCAGCTTCTGAACAAGGGAAACCTCTGACCCCGATTTCAGTAACGTTCGAGCAATTTGATAAACGGTTAATGCAGCATTCAGTTGCTGACTTTTGAATAAACTATTGCCTAATTTTAGGTAAATTTCAATAAATTGGGGTTGAATTTGGGCAGCTTTTTGGTAGTAACTGACCGCTAGATCAAACTTGCCATAGGTTACTAACGCATTTCCGAGGTTAAGATAGGTTTGAATTAGAAAATTATCAATCGTTGTAGAATCTTTTCCGATTTCTCCATCCCACTGTTTTAAAGCCATGAGAAAATGAGCACAAGCTTGTTGGGCTAAGGACAATTCATCATCACTTGAATGTTCTTTTACCCTCTGACAATAGCCTGTTATAAATTGATGCTCTCGTAAAATAACGTTTTGAAAATACCGCAAAGCTGCATCAATTCGACCTAATTTCAGTAAGGAAGCTCCACAATCGGTGTAGGCAAATCGATTATCGGGATCTAATTCAATAACTTTTGTAAAACAATAAAATGCTGTTTCGTGTTGGTTTTGTTGTTGATAAAGTTTACCTAAATTATTATAAATAAGAGGAAAATCATCCTTGATTTTTACAGATTTATAATAGGATTGAATGGCTTCTGTAATTTTATTTTGAGCAGCAAAGACTTGACCTAAATTATTATAAATTGAATAATTATCTTTTTCTTTTTTATTATATTTTAAGGCATTATTCCAGGCTTCTATTGCTCCCGCAAAATCATCTTTCGCAAACAATAAACATCCTAAATTATTATAGGCATTCGCTAAATCGGGTTGTAACTTAATAATATATTGATAAAGGGCAATGGCTCGTTCCGTTTCTCCTAATCCCCCGTAAGCTATTGCTAAGGCAAAATAGGCATAAACATGATAGGGGTTTTGTTCTAAGGTTTTTTGATAGCAGCGAATCGCTTTTAGAACATCCCCACTCCAGGAATAAGCTTGACCTAATTGAAAATATAACGCTGTCCAATCTGGACGCAGACTTAGAGCTTTTTTATAGCAGAATAAGGCGCGATCAAATTCCCCGGTATTGCGATAAACCTGAGCTAAATAAGCATAAGCTTCAACAAAATTTGGCTCTAGTTTAATTGCCTTTTGATAAGCAGAAATGGCTTCTGGAAATAAGCTTTGAACTTCATACAAATCCCCTAAAATTTTATAAGCTTTAGCACAATCAGGATCGAGTGCGAAAATTTCCGAAAGTGTCCCATGAGCTTCCCGAACATTTCCTGCATCTACATCTGTTTCGGCTGACTGGATTAAGGTTTCAAGGCTTGAATTCACAGTTTTTTGCTGAGTATTTAAAAATGGGGATAGAAAGTTTCCACAATTATTATAACTTTGGGTGCGCCCCACTAAGCGTTGGATTTCTCCAAAATTTGTTTGAATTAAGGACGGGGTTTTAAACCCAATTTTCTGATAAATCGTATCCTAACGTTATCAAAACGACGGCTTCTAATTGGGTAATTGTTTCAGGACTAAGCTGCCCTAACTTCCGAACTAGCCGAGTTTTATCGAGCACTCGCATTTGAAAACATAGGGCTACTGAATCCTCTAGTAATCCGCCATCTCCTTGAGCAATCGCCATACAAATTGGTAATGTGGCGCGGCGTTGATTCGTTGTTAGGGGAATTGCAAGGATTGTTGTGGAGAACTGAGAAACAATATCATTTTGGAAGATGATGACAGGACGAATACCAGCTTGTTCAGAACCTTGAGTCGGATTGAGATTTGCTAACCAAACTTCTCCCCGTTGAATCAGTTTGGTCATGCTCACGCTTCCTGAGTCAGCATTGCGACATAATCATCCATTCCGGCTTCTGCAAGATTACGGTCTTCTTCGGCAAACTCAATTGCCAGGGAAACAAGTTGATTCGGGTCAAGGGCGACACGATGGCGTCGATCTCGAAATTTTAGGAAGGCAATAAAGTCAGCAACAGCATGAAGTTGCTCGTCGGTGAGACTATCGATGTCTTGCTTAAGAACGTCGCTAGTGATTGCCATCTTTGTTGAGGTCAAAGGATTTTAAACGATTGCTCAATTTATAGAATCTACTCATATCCTAGCACAAGGGTTGGAGTGCAGGGAAGTTGGGTTTCTTCTGGGCTTAGATTTTGTCCTAATGGGACTTAGACATTTTCTGGCTCTGTTCGGGATGGAAATGCTTCTAGGTTAAGAAAAAAGGTAGATCAGCAAAAACAAGCAGCAAACCCTTGTCACTATTGGGTTAATACCCATTCAAGCTGAAATCCCTTTTCTCTATCGGTTTGAAGCTATTTTTAAGGCGATTTTTGTCGAAGTCCCCATCGGACGATAGTGAAAGTAAAAGCGGATATCTTTCGGGGTGAAAGGGATTACTGTTACTTAGACTCGTTAATAGCCAGGGGGCGATTTCCTGAACCTGCGACAAGAATGGAAATCGCTTTGGCGTAGAATGGATCTTGGGCTGTCCCCACTAATTTTGGATCAGTAGCCAATTGTTTTTTCTGATCATCAGAAATATCAACTTTAATATCGGGGGTGACACCTTTATGACTAATATCCGTGCCATTAGGCGTATAGTAATGGGCAATGGTCACCGCCAATCCTGAACCATCGGAGAGGGAAAACACCGACTGTACTAAGGCTTTACCAAAGGTTTGAGTTCCCATAACCACGCCCCGTTGATTATCTTTCAACGCTCCTGCTAAAATTTCGCTGGCGCTGGCAGAATTTCCATCCACTAAAACAACAACGGGCAAATTGGTGATGGCGCTGCGGTTATTACGAATTTCCTGACTTTTGCCATTGCGATCAACGGTACTCACAATTGCTCCAGTATCCATCCACATCCGAGCAATTTCAATACTGCTACGCAATAGCCCCCCTGGATTTCCGCGTAAATCGAGGACAAATCCTTGAACTTTTTCTTTGTTTAAGGCTTCAAGGGCGGCTTGCATTTGTTCGGCTGCATGGGAATTAAATTCCCGCAGTTGAATATAACCAATTTTGCGATCGCCTTCGGTATTCAGACGATAGGTAACCGTTTCGAGTTCAATTCGGGCGCGGGTCAGCTTTAAATCAAATTCTTTGACCCCTTCGCGTCCAATGCGTAAACTCACATCGGTACCAATGGCCCCCCGAATTTTATTGGCCGCCTGTTCAACGGTCATTCCTGTAGTGGAGACTCCATCAATCGAGAGCACCTGATCCCCTGGCAAAATTCCCGCTTTCATGGCTGGAGAATTTTTAATCGGCTCAACAACCGTAACCATGCGGGTTTCTTCATCTACAGTCAGTTGCATTCCCACCCCCGTCAGTTCCCCGGCGGTTTGATTGGTTAATGCTTCGTACTGTTTGGGATCCATGAAGCGAGTGTAAGGATCTTTGAGCTTTTCCAAGGCTTTTCGGAGTTCCGCATAAGCGGCTTCACGGGAAGTATAGTTCTTACTGAGAAGTTCTTCCCGTTGAGCTTGCCAATCGACTTTGTTAAAGCTGCCATCGACAAACTCTCGATTCACAATCTGCCAAGCTTCGTCCAATACTGCTTTCGGGCTATCTTTGAGGGTGGCATTGACGCTGCTACTCCAAGCGGGCATCATGAAAGCGGTAACGGTGGCGAGTGCGCCTGTAAACAGGGCTTGACGGAACGGGGAAAAGCGTTTCACGTTCTGGTTCATTGAGTCTCCCTATATCGCTTGAGATCCTTGACTTCCAGTTTAAGTCAGGGATGAAAGCCTTGATTAGATTTTAAAGTGATCTGCTGATCAATGGCTCAGGTAAAAGGAAAAAACTGTTAAAATTAATGACTTTTACCGTTTACCTGTGGAAATTTTCTTAATTTGAGGGGGATTGAGAAAGACAAATCGGGTCTGACTCGAATCCTCTGGGTTGCTAAAATTCAGCTTTTTCAGAACTGTTGTAGCCCAAAAACCTCTAACTGCTCCTTCATTTCAGTATGTGGATTTTCCTGACTGAATTGTTTTGGTTCCAATTATAGCTTGACTGACAATGGAACGGGTAGGGTTGTCGTTACTGATGATCATAAAAATTCAGTCCCCCTGACCGATATCCTGATTCAGTGTTAAACGAGAGTTTATCAAACTCTTGTCAATTATTTATGATATAATTATAAAGGCGCGATCGATTCTGAAACATATTGTGGTTCATCTTCCAGCTAAGTTGGCTTTCTCAAAGGACTTATCCATCTTTGCCCCGATTGCGGTTGCCGGAGTCGCGTTAGCTAGTATTGTAGGACTGCAACTTTATGCTCCTGGTGGTTTAAACATTTCTGGTGTTCAATCAAAACCATCCGAGCGGATTTCGACTTCCGCAGCCCAGCAAGCCCAACAACAGGAATTAGCCCGGTTAAAATTACTGAAAACCTTACCCACCCTAGGTTATAATAACTTACTAGCTGATTGGGTTTTTTTAGGCTTTCTGCAATATTTTGGGGATGATCCCGCTCGTGAAAAAACCGATTATGAACTGTTAAATCATTATTTTGATGTGATTGTTACCCATGATCCCCTGTGGGTAGAAATGTATAACTTCCTATCTACATCGGTTTCTTTTTACCAAGCCCGACCTGATTTAACGGTTAAGTTGATAGAGCGTGGACTCAAATCCCTTTCACCGGAAAAAAATCCGAGTTCTTGGTTAGTGTGGCGAATAAAAGGCGTTGATGAATTATTATTATTAGGAGATACTCAAGCTTCGGTGAATTCTCATCAAATGGCAGCAAAATGGGCTGAGAACACACCAGATCACGCTTTTGCGCCTCGTCTACGAGAATTTGCAGAACAATTAAGTCAAGATCCTGATAATAAATTCATCCGAATTCAAAGTTGGTTGATGGTTTATTGGGCGACAGAAGATAAGTTAGTTCGCAAACGAGCCATTCAAGAATTAATGGAGTTAGGAGTTAAAATCAAAACTCAAGAGAATGGGGAATTAGAGTTTATAATTCCTCCTGAATTCCTAAAACAGCAAACAAAAAAGAAATAATTTAGAAGGGAACATGGAATTACGAATTACGAATTATGAATTACGAATTACGAATTACGAATTACGAATTACGAATAGGGGTTAGAAAATAGGGAATAGGTATCCGATAAGTAGCTTTAGTCAAAACCGTTAAAGATTGTATATTAATTTATCATTTAGAGTTTCCAGGAATCTCATGGGGGTAAGACCCTGGGGGCGATCTGAGTTAGGGAAATTTCCTAGGTTGAATCCTTAAGAATTTATGGTTAAGATCAATGATGAAATACCCTAGAGTTATAGCCCCGGTAAGAGTGATGAAACTCAGCAACGGAGGGAATATTAATGAAAATTTTGTTGGTCGAAGATGACCCCCTCACCAGTGCCGCCTTAGCTGAAATTCTTCTGGGTCATCAATATACTATTAATACGGCAACAGATGGCTTAACCACCTTAGAACTGGCTGAGAGTTTTACCTATGATTTAATTTTATTAGATATTTGTATTCCTAAACTAGATGGGATTAGTGTTTGTAAACAACTCCGCATTAAGGGATATCAAAGCCCTATCCTGTTATTAACGGCTAGAGATAGCAGTACAGATCGGGTGATGGGCTTAGATGCGGGAGCCGATGATTATGTGGTGAAGCCCTTTGATCCCGATGAATTAATGGCAAGAGTTCGGGCTTTATTGCGTCGGGGAAAATCCGTTTCTTCGGCGGTAATGACCTGGGAAAATCTTTGTTTTGACCCAATTAACAATGAAGTTAAATGTGGAGATCAGTTAATTCACTTAACCTCAAAAGAATATTGTTTATTGGAACTCTTTTTACTCAATCCTAAGCGAATTTTTAGCCGCAGGGCAATTTTAGATCGACTGTGGGATTTTGCTGAATCTCCGGGGGAAGAAACCGTGAGTACCCATATTAAATGTTTGCGTCAAAAACTCAAAGCTGCGGGAAGTGCAGACTTAATTGAAACGGTTCATGGGTTGGGATATCGGTTACGAGAACCCTCCAACCTTTCTGAGTCTAAATCGATAGTTTCTCCGACGGACTCTCGACAGCAAATTCGGGAAAAAACCGCTCAGGTTTGGCAAAGTTTTAAAGTTAAAGTTAAAGAACAAATTGCCATTTTAGAACAAGTTGCTTCTGCTTTAGTTGAAAAAAGATTAACCCCAGAACTTCAAAAACAAGCGTTACAGGAAGCTCATAAATTATCGGGATCATTGGGACTTTTTGGGTTGCGGGAAGGCTCACAAGTGGCGCGAGAACTTGAACATCTTTTAGAACATCCTCAACTAGATATTAAAGACAGTCAATTAATTTCTGATTTAGTCGCAACCCTGAGTTTAGAAGCCAGTCGAGAAACGTTATTAATTCCTTTATCTTCAGAACCCGTTGCTTATTCTCCCTTGATTTTAATTGTTGATGATGACTTAATGTTAGCAGAACAAATTCGAGTTGAAGCCAATGCTTGGGGGTTGCGAGTTGAAATTGCGACGGATCTTGCCGTTGCTCGTAAAATGATTAGTCAAAATCCTCCTAATATTATTTTACTCGATTTAACCTTTCCTAATCCTCAAGAAAGTGGTTTAACGTTATTAGCAGAACTCAGCCATCGGATTCCTCAAATCCCCGTTATTACTTTAACTGGACGGCAAAGTTTAAAGGCTCGTGTTACGGTTGCTCGTTTAGGTGTAAAGACATTTTTATCTAAACCTTTACCGGCTTATGAAATTTTAAAAGCTGTGACGGAGGTACTCTCCTTATCTCGACGGGGAAGGGGAAATCGGGTTTTGGTTGTGGATGATGATCCTGCTCTTTTGAGCTATATGAGTAACTTGTTAAATGCAATAGGTATAACTGTTACAACCCTAGAAAACCCGGAAGCTTTTTGGGATGTGCTGTTAGATTGTCATCCCGATTTATTAATATTAGATTGGGAAATGTCGGGTTTCAATGGTTTAGATCTTTGTCAAGCGGTACGCACTGATCAACGATGGCGACATCTTCCGATCATCTTTTTTTCAGCTTATACTGAGGAAAGTAGAATTGTCCAAGCATTTGCGGTGGGGGCTTCCCAATATCTAAGTAAGGACATGGGAGCCGAAGCCCTAAGCACCGAAATTTTGCGTCGTTTGCAACCCATTCCGTGATCGATGAACGTTGAAATCAAATAATTTTGGCAATTTTATCGGCTATAGCACTATACATTACAGTTGTACAAACGGGCCTAAATCAAGAGTGGCCATAGCCTGACGGGATAACTGGCTTTGACACTCCCCGCTAGTCAAGAGACGGGGATTCTTAAGAGTTCCATAAAAGAATTCTTAAAGGCGTAGTCAATGCGCCACTACTAACTCCATCAAGATTTAATCCTAATGTTGCCGATACTTTGCG
>NZ_JADEWU010000022.1:0-77163 GCF_015207485.1 Planktothrix mougeotii LEGE 06226 | reverse complement strand
CCCCTTTATGATCCCCTTTCAACTTCAAGCTCCCTTTCAACCCCTTGGCGATCAACCCCAAGCGATCGCTAAACTCACCCATAATATTAAGGAAGGACAACCCTTTAGCACCCTATTGGGAGCGACGGGAACCGGAAAAACCTTTACCATCGCCTCGGTGATTGAAAAAATTGGTCGTCCGACTTTGGTTTTAGCCCATAACAAAACCTTAGCCGCCCAATTATGTAACGAATTTCGGTCATTTTTTCCTGAAAATGCCGTTGAATATTTTATCAGTTATTACGATTACTATCAGCCAGAAGCTTATCTTCCCGTCACCGATACTTATATTGAAAAGACTGCTTCTATTAATGATGAAATTGATATGCTCCGCCATTCCGCCACGCGATCTTTATTTGAGCGACGAGATGTAATTGTTGTGGCTTCTATTAGTTGTATTTACGGCTTAGGAATGCCAGCCGAATATTTAAAAGCGGCTATTCCCCTACAAGTGGGAGAAGAAATTGATCAACGGGAATTATTACGGGAATTAGTTGCTGTTCAATATACTCGCAATGATGTGGAATTAACACGGGGGAGGTTTCGTCTCAAAGGAGATGTATTAGAAATTGGCCCCGCTTATGAAGATCGAATTATTCGAGTTGAATTTTTTGGCGATGAAATAGAAGCCATTCGTTATATTGATCCGGTAACAGGAGAAGTTTTACAAAGTTTAGACGGATTAAGTATTTATCCCGCGCGACATTTCGTAACCCCAGAAGATCGCTTAGAAATCGCTTGTCATGATATTGAACAGGAACTCAAAGAGCAAGTTATTGAATTAGAAACCCAAGGTAAATTATTAGAAGCACAACGCTTATCTCAACGCACTCGTTATGATTTAGAAATGTTACGGGAGGTAGGATATTGTAATGGCGTAGAAAACTATTCCCGCCATTTAGCCGGACGACAAGCGGGAGAACCTCCAGAATGTTTAATTGATTATTTCCCCAATGATTGGTTATTAGTCGTCGATGAATCTCATGTTACTGTTCCTCAAATTCGGGGAATGTATAATGGTGACCAAGCTCGAAAAAAAGTTTTAATTGATCATGGGTTTCGTTTACCCAGTGCGGCGGATAATCGACCGTTGAAAGCCGAAGAATTTTGGCAAAAAGTCAATCAATGTATTTTTGTATCAGCCACACCCGGAGATTGGGAAATTGAACAATCTCAAGGTCAAGTTGTCGAACAAATTCTCCGTCCGACGGGAGTTATTGATCCTGAAGTCTTCGTGCGTCCAACGGAAGGACAGGTGGATGATTTATATGGAGAAATTCAAGAGCGAGTCGAACGAGATGAACGGGTTTTAATTACCACCTTAACGAAACGGATGGCGGAAGATTTAACGGAATATTTACAAGACCGAGGCGTAAACGTTCGATATTTGCATTCAGAAATTCAGTCTATTGAACGGATAGAAATTATTCAAGGATTACAAAACCGAGATTTTGATGTGTTAATTGGGGTGAACTTATTACGGGAAGGATTAGATTTACCCCAGGTGTCGTTAGTTGCGATTTTAGATGCGGATAAAGAAGGGTTTTTACGCTCCGAACGTTCTTTAATTCAAACCATCGGACGTGCGGCGCGCAATATCCGAGGACAGGCTATTTTATATGCGGATAATTTAACGGAAAGTATGAGCAAAGCGATTGAGGAAACCAACCGACGAAGAGAGATTCAACAAAATTATAATCAAGAACATGGGATTATTCCCCAACAAATTATCAAAAAATCCAGTAATTCGATTTTGGAATTTTTGGATGTGTCTCGACGGTTAAATGCTCAAACCGTAGAAAAACAGGTGGAAACCTTTGAAGAATTACCGTTAGAAAGTATTCCCGATGTGATTACTCAGTTAGAAACCCAGATGAAAGCCGCAGCGAAACAATTGGAATTTGAGGAAGCCGCTAAACTCCGCGATCGCATTAAACAATTACGCGATAAACTAATCGGACATTAGGATAGAGTCAATATGTCCAGCAACAGGGGAAAGTTCCCTTTTAAAGTCTACAGCACAAAATGTGTATTTTGTCAACCCCTCTTTCTAAGGCCTCTGGTTTCAGTCCAAAAACTCGTGTCACATCTCCTCTCAATTTCGTCAGGAAATCAGCATATTTTACGATAGAATCAGGGTTGTAGCTGCCCTTTTTGCCTTTAGACACAATAACCCCTTGGGTGCTATTTTTTCTATGGTATCACAACCCCCATAATTGCGTCAACTATTTGAGAGTAATTTTCAATAAAATATCAGAATTTCCTGACAATCTTTTAAAAACCAAAACAATATAACGAAATTAATAAGTTAAACTTAACAATATCAAACGGTTGTTGCGCTAATGACCCTTCCCCCAGGTGACTCCTCCGGGTAATTCTATTAACGCTTGATTAATTCTATTCGGTAACTCCTTTTTAGAAAAACGATAGGTTAAATCAATTAAACGATGAGCGACTAAAATTACAGCCTCCCGATTCACCCTTTCTGAAACTTGAAAAGGTGTATAATCTCCATTGAAAACCTCTACAGAAGCATCACTAATGGCAGATTCTAAAGCATCTTCTATTAAAGATTGCCATTCCTGCTGCTGAATATAAGTCGAAGTTCGATTATCTTGCAAATTCAACTTTTTAATTTCCACTAACGCACCCCGAATAGATGCCGCCCAAGAATTAGTTAATCGCTGTTCTAATTGATTTTTAACAAGATGAATCAACAGCCTCACTAACTGGGACTCAATGGCATCAATTTTAGCTTGTCTACTCATGCCATCCAATTGTTCAACCAAGGTTAACGCATCTTGATATCGACCTTCTAAAATACTGGTTTTTAAATCTTCTAATTCCTGAATCATCCGGTGCTCCTCTTGTTAATTTTGTTGGGGTTTTGGAGTATCAGTTAAGGCATCTTTGGCTGAAATTCCTTCTCCTTGAAAGCCAAAAAACCAAAGGGTGGCTGCGGCTTCGGCGCGAGTTACGTTTTTTTTCGGTTGAAATAAAGTTGTAAATCCAAAAACCCGGCGAATATTGGAATTATCTCCATTATTATAGTCTTCTAAAATAGCAGGTAAAGCTCCCGCATCAATTTTAGAGGTATCTTTAAACCCCCAACGTTCTTTAACAGCATCAAGACTGGCTTTCGGTAACGCTTGTCGAGTATCTAACGGCACTTTCCAGCGAATTAAATCTTCACGGGTTAAGTTAGAATCAGGACGAAATTTCGTAACCGTATTATCTCCCGATAAGGGACTGGGAATTAACCCCGCTTCTGCTAATCCTTGAATTTCTGCAAAGTTAGGATAGGTGGTGGGAACATCTGTAAATACAGGGTCACTACTGGGAACAGCTAAACGAATTTGTTTAGCGGGATTATCGGCATATAATTGATTATTAACGTCTACAATCCATCGGGCATATTGACTGCGAGTAATTTTACCATTAGGATCAGGTAAGGTTCCCGTTTCTTGAGAATTAGGAGCTTTAAAAATACCCAATTTAGCCACATCAGACACCAAGGAACTTAACTCTTTCGGAACAGAATTGTTATCGGGTTTTTCAGGATTAGAAGTTGGAGTTGGAGTTGGAGTTGGAGTTGGAGTTGGAGTTGGTGTTGGTGTGGGAGAACTTGCTGTTTCTATCGGAAGCGGTTGATAACGAATTTGAAAATAGGTTTTTCCGTTAGCTTCTGGATTAGGTTGTTGAGCAATTGTCACTTTTAAATTATCTTTTTCCGCCGTGAGGTTATCGCTAGTTTCGTTAGCCGAATTTTCGATAATTTTCCAGTTTTTTGCGTTTAACTCTTTTTGGTAAAAAGCCTGAACAACATTACTGGGATCTGTTGTTTCCCAGAGGGTAATCACCGCCGTTGAATCTGGGGTGGGAGGCATCACCGTCTGCAAAGTTGCGTTAGGATAGGGGGGAATTTCTGAGGGAAAATCACTGGGAAGTTCAACAGCAGGAATAGAAGGTTCAGGGTTAGTAACGGGTGCGGTTGTTGCTTGAGGTGCGGGGGAATTAGTTTGTAATAAAGGATCAGCTTTTAGGGAATTTTCAATCGCTTTTCCAGTGGGACTATTAGCACAAGCAGAAAGGGAAGTGATTAAACTTAGGATTAAAATAATCTGTTTCATTGATCTAGCAGGGAACAGGAAATTGGAAATCGGGGACAGAATCAATACTTTTGGCGGTTTCATATTAGTTTAATGGATGACAACTCCTTGAACACTGCTATTGATCAGCTAATCGTTTTATTTTAACAGAAATTATGAGAAAAATGGAGATCAGGGCTGACGCACAGGGGTTAAAAAACCCGGTTTCTCATTGAGGCTCAGAGTGACAAGCTTGATTTTGGGTTCAGAAACCGGGTTTTTGCGTAAGTTCTGGGGATAATATTTTAATCTCAAGGGTAAAAGTTTCTCTTCCTGCTTTTAGCAATTCCCCAGTTGCAATTTTTAGACAGGAATTACCTCAGCTAAAACTTGAACTAAGGTTTGTAATTGTATGGGGGTATGAGTTGCCATTAAGGAAATCCGAATGCGGCTGGTATGAGCAGTGGGGGGACGAATAGCGGCGGCAAAAATTCCTTGATCTTTGAGTTTTTGTCCGATAGTTAATACCGTTGCTGCATCTTTGATGGGAACACAAAAAATAGGGGAAAGAGATTCAGAAAGGGGGATATTAAAGCGGAGTTGTTTTTCTTGGAATAGGGTTTTTAAAGTTTCAACATTTTGCCATAATTGTTCTCGCCGTTGAGGTTCAGTTTGCACAATATTAATCGCAGCTAAAGCCGCAGCAGTATCCGCCGGACTTAATCCAGTCGTGTAAATCCAACTGGGGGCACGATTTCTTAAAAAATCAATCAGTGCCGCCGAACCCGCCACATAACCGCCTAAACTTCCGAACGCTTTACTGAGGGTTCCCATTTGAATTAAGGTTTCTCTGGTGCAATTAAAATACTCTACACATCCGGCTCCTGTTTTTCCAAAAACTCCCGTAGCATGAGCTTCATCAACTAATAACATACAGGAAAATTCTTCACTGATGTCGAGTAAATCCAGTAAAGGACATAAATCCCCATCCATACTAAAAACACCATCGGTAATAATCAGTGCTTTTCGATAAGGAAGACGATTTCCTTCTAGTAATTCTCGCAGATGTTCAGGATTATTATGTTGATATTCTAACACCGTTGCGCCACTCATTTTCGCTCCATTTTTGAGACTGGAGTGGTTATATTCATCGGATAAAATTAAATCCCGTTGTCCGACTAAAGCACTAATGGTGCCAATATTTGCTAAATAACCGGAACTAAAAACAATCGCATCCTCTGTTTGTTTAAAATTAGCGATCGCTAATTCTAAATCTCGATGAAGTTGGCGATGTCCCGTTAACAATCGAGAACCCGTAACTCCAGTTCCAAATGATTGAGTTGCTGCAATGGCCGCATCAATTAACCGTTGATCTCCGGCTAATCCTAAATAATCGTTACTCGCAAAATTAATCAAGGGTTTTCCCTCTAGGATTAGGGTAGCACCTGCTTGATTTTCTACCGTTTGAACAGAACGATACCAATCAACTTTATGAATCGTCTCCAGGGCTTTTTCTATCCAAGCGTAAGCATCATTGATCATGTTCAATATCGGAAGAATAAGGTTGACTAATTTCGGCACTTTTGCCCCGAACGGGAGGTAATTTATCAACTAATCCCAAATTAAAGGCAATATCAGGTAAATCCCCAGCGATATAATGTCCGGGTTCAAAAATGCGACTGGGGGTAAAACAAAGTTGACGGAGTTCAACCACTTCCGTCGGTTCAAACATTCCTCTAAATTGTCTTCGTTCCAGACCCATGATTCAGATTCCTCCTGATTTCCCTGTAATGATATTAAATATTTTAAAGCATAAGTGCAACGTTGATTAATCTTTGAGATGGGTTTGATTATTCGGTTGTTCATCCAGAGGTTTTCCACAGTGGGGACAAACCCTAGGAGCATGAGTTTCAGCCAACTTTTTATTAGCTGTGATCACTTCAGTAAAACCGGAGGCAATTAACCCCGCAGGTAAGGCAAATAGTCCAATCCCTAATAAGGCTAAAATTCCCCCTAATATTTTTCCTAAAGGAGTAATGGGATAAACATCTCCATAACCGACTGTCGTTAACGTAATAATTCCCCACCACATCGCCGCCGGAATATTTGGAAATTTATCCGGTTGAGCGTCATGCTCGACAAAATAAATTAAGGTAGCTGAAGAAATCAATAAAAAACATACAATATTTAAGGTTAAAATTAGTTCTTCCTGACGCAAGTGAATGACTTCACCTAAAATTTTAATTCCACGAGAATAACGACCTAATTTTAGAAGCTGTAAAAATCGAGTTAATCCAAATAATTTAATACTTCTTAGGTCAGCATTCGTAAAAGGGAGATAAAAGGGTAAGAAAGCAATTAAATCAATAATCGCTAGGGGTGTTACCATATATCGGAGTCTTCCCCAAATCGGATGGCGATATCTATCAAGGGTTGTACATGACCATACCCTTAATAGATATTCTAAGGTAAAAACCCCGATAGAAAATCGATTAAAAACAATGAAATAAAATTCATACACTTCAAAAATTTCTTCAATAGATTCTATACAAACAGCCAGAGTATTTGATAAAATTAAAAAAATCAAAAAATATTCACAAGCTCGGCTTAACGTTTGTTTATGGTCTTTTGCTTCTAAAACTAAAAATATCCTACGCTTAATTTTTTTAGCCATTGATTTGTTATCAATTGTAGGGGCAGGGTTCTCCTGCCCATCATCCATTATCAATTGTAGGGGCAGGGTTCTCCTGCCCATCATCCATTATCAATTGTAGGGGCAGGGTTCTCCTACCCATCATCCATTATCAATTGTAGGGGCAGGGTTCTCCTACCCATCATCCATTATCAATTGTAGGGGTAGGGTTCTCCTACCCATCATCCATTATCAGGTGTCAGTATAAAGGCGTGCTAATAATCGTCGATATAAACTTACCCAAGCATTTATTTACTTAACAAGTAGACAGTTGATTTACTTTTAACTCTCTATGGGCGGGGAAACCCCGCCCCTACTGATAACTGTATTTTTTTACATTTCTTGAATTAACCTTAGCTGATTTTGTCGCATTTGAGTCATCGTTTCCATCATATTACTTGCCATCTCTTTTTCAACATCTGACATTTGTTCCCAAAAAGAAGCCGCACGACGAGCCGCAA
Organism: Planktothrix mougeotii LEGE 06226; assembly: GCF_015207485.1. NCBI lineage: Bacteria > Bacillati > Cyanobacteriota > Cyanophyceae > Oscillatoriales > Microcoleaceae > Planktothrix > Planktothrix mougeotii. Next base: position 69,883 of record NZ_JADEWU010000022.1, on the reverse strand, counting down.
TCAAATCTTGCCAAATTAAGTTAAATAATTCTGCCATTTCGGGAGATTCTGTTTTAATGGCTGTCAAAAGTTCATCAAAACATTGATTAGCTTCAGGATGAGTTTCTACCGTTTTTGCTAAGTCTAAACAAATTTTCAGTTGCTCAACCCAATTTTTACTCGGAATAGTCATCAAGGTTTTCTCCTTCACGATTTAGAGTCTTGTTCTCATTATGTAATTAAATTCTGAGAATCCCCAAACCCCAGATCAAATTTCCCTAGGGACTGACGACTGACTCCCATTCATGCCAAGATAGAGTATTAAGTTCAGTTGACATTAATCTCATGGGTAAACAGCGAGTTCTATCAGGAGTACAACCGACCGGAAACCTTCATCTAGGGAACTACCTCGGTGCTATTCGCAACTGGGTCGATAATCAAGCGCAATACGATAACTTCTTCTGTGTTGTCGATTTACACGCGATTACCGTTCCCCATAATCCAGCCACCTTAGCCGCAGATACCTACACCATTGCCGCCCTATATTTAGCTTGTGGCATCGATTTAAACTATTCTACAATTTTTGTTCAGTCCCATATTTCCGCCCATAGTGAACTCACCTGGCTTCTTAATTGTATTACCCCGATTAATTGGCTACAAGATATGATTCAGTTTAAAGAAAAAGCCATTAAACAGGGGGAAAATGTCAGCGCAGGTTTACTCGATTATCCCGTGTTAATGGCGGCGGATATCTTACTTTATGATGCGGATAAAGTTCCCGTTGGAGAAGATCAAAAACAACATCTGGAATTAACCCGTGATCTTGCAGTAAGATTTAATCATTTATTCGGTCAAAAGAAGGCTGTCCTAAAATTACCTGACCCTTTAATTCGTCCCGAAGGTGCACGGGTGATGAGTCTGACTGATGGAACTCGCAAAATGTCAAAATCCGATCCCTCAGAATTAAGCCGGATTAATTTATTAGATGATCCCGATACAATTACTAAAAAAATTAAACGCTGTAAAACGGATTCAGTTCGGGGTTTAACCTTTGATGATTCTGACCGTCCCGAATGTCATAATTTATTAATGCTTTATGGCATTCTAACCCATAAAACCAAAGCCGAAGTTACCGCCGAATGTCAAGACATGGGATGGGGTCAATTTAAACCTTTATTCACAGAAACGGTCATTGAAAGTCTCAAACCTATCCAAGCAAAATATAAAGCCGTAATGGATGATCAAGGCTATTTAGAATCTGTATTAAGAACAGGTCGAGAAAAAGCTGAAGCTGTCGCCAATGAAACCCTAAATCGGGTTAAAGATGCAATGGGATATTCCCGACCCTTGTAATTTTATAATTTGAAAAACAACATCAACCCTTAAGAATGAACCGTTTTCGTACTGCTTGTTCAACCCTAGATGAATTTATTGTTACGGCTGAAGTCGCACCCCCAAAAGGCGCAGATCCAAACCACATGATTGAAATGGTTAGACTGTTAAAAGGTCGGGTTCATGGAGTTAATATTACCGATGGTAGCCGTGCTGTTTTAGGTATGAGTTCCCTGGCGGCTTCCATTATTCTGCTGCATCACGGAGTCGAACCCATTTGTCAAGTTGCCTGTCGCGATCGCAATCGCATTGGATTACAATCAGATTTATTAGGAGCCCATGCGTTAGGAATTAGAAATATTTTAGCCTTAACGGGTGATCCCGTCAAAGCAGGAGATCACCCGGATGCGAAAGCCGTTTTTGATTTAGAATCTGTGCGATTATTACAAGCTATTGATAAACTCAATCACGGCTTAGATTGGAATCAAAAACCCTTACCCGATGGCGCAACAGATTTATTTCCAGGTGCTGCGGTTGATCCCCAATCTTCCAGTTGGTCAGGGTTACAAAGTCGCTTTGAACGTAAATTAAAAGCCGGAGCCCAATTTTTTCAAAGTCAATTAATCACGGATTTTGATAAATTAGATAAATTCATGACCGAAATTGCCGCCGGAACTTCAAAACCCATTTTAGCCGGAATTTTTCTATTAAAATCCGCTAAAAATGCGCGATTTATTAATAAATTTGTTCCGGGGGTTCAGATTCCTGATTCAATTATTAATCGCTTAGAACAAGCGAAAAACCCCTTAGAAGAAGGCATTTTAATTGCATCTGAACAAGTTAAAATCGCTCGTCAACTTTGTCAAGGTGTGCATATTATGGCCGTTAAACGGGAAGATTTAATTCCTAAAATCTTAGATTTAGCAAGAATTAAACCGTTATAAAAAATACGGAACAATCACTGACCCCGCAATTCATCCTAGGGGTGAGGTGTTCCTCCCCCTTACCTTCAGTTTGATGTCCCTGATGATGTTCTGTACCCTCCATTTAAACTTTTGATCACGTTACATACCCTACAAATAATCAAGTTATTTTACTTCAGTAAAATTATGATTTTCAAGCGGATCAACAGGTTTATTCTTAGTTGATTTGTGATTTTTATCACGTTATCTGTTTATATAAACCACAAAAATTTCACTCAATAATCATAGAATTTAAAGATTAAAATCACTGGTTTCTACCGGGTCATGATTGATGATTAAAGATATCAGCAATTCCCTCAAGCCATTGAAGTGAGATTGGCTGAACACACAACAAAAGTTAAACCTATCATCAAGGATCAAAACCCAATGACTACCGTTATGGAAGAAACCGTAAATTGCCCTTGTTGTCATCGAAAAATCACCATTCTCGATTTAGGAAGCACTAATTCCTTCGGACGACAATACACTGATTTCCATAGTCAGACAATGGGTTATGCACCCATGCCAATTCTGATGAATACCTGTCCAGATTGTGGTTTTTCGGGTTATAATAAAGATTTTAAGAACCCATTAGATGAAACCCTGAAAAGCCAAATCTGTACAGTGATTACCCCCTTATGTCAGGTAGAAACACTGAATGCAGGGCGACGCTATGAACTCTATGGAAAAATTCGTCAACTTGCAGGAGATAATGTTTGGGAATTGGGGAATAATTATCTTCAAGGGGCGTGGGCAGCATTTGATGAAGGCACAGACAATGAAGCTTATTTACGTCGTTTAGCCTTGGAGTATTTCCGTGAAGCTTTAGTACAAAACCTTGTGCCTCTGGAACAGGAAGCAACCATTACCTATTTAATTGGTGAACTTTATCGGCGCATTGGGGAAATTGAAGCAGCTAACACCTGGTTTAACAAGGTGATTCAACGAGCACAAACAGACGAGTCATGGCAGCAAATGGCACAATTTGCGACTCAACAACGGGATCATCCTCAAGAAGTGTTTTCGCGTTGATAGAAACAGGGTGACAGGCGTGAAAGATTTGAGTTAAAGGGTACGGCTATTGGAGGGTACGCACCCTTTAATTAAAATCCAGTTTAATTCGCAATGGTTGAGGATAAAATGGGAACCTTTTGAGCAATTTTATTCTTAAATTCCAAAGTTAAATTATCTCCTCGCCGATGCGCTTCCCAAGTTCCCGACGATAAACGGCTAATTTGCCATTGTCCCTGAAGATAATTTTCATCCTCAGAGACAGTACCCGTATAACTTACCAGGTCAGGAGAAGTCGTTAAATATTGTTTGGTGAAACTCACACCACGACCCACCACTGTCCCACTAATTTGAGCTTCTCCCAAATAACCCTCATCTAAAATATTCCCCGCCAAAGTATTCCCGCTTTGAATAAATGTTACTTCAAAACGAGTTGGAACTCCCTGTTGCCAATAAGTTCCGAGCCAAATTCCACTTAAATCAGCCATATTTTATCGTTAATCGTAGTTTCAAAATCAGTATTAATTTGAGCAACTTTGCCCTATTGATAAATTAACAAAATTTGAAACTTGACAGGGAGTCGGTAGATGAGCAATTAAAGTTTCTGTCCAAGGCGATAAAAAATTATCCCCCGGAATCTTGAGAAATTGTACCCGCAAACTAGGCATCACTGAACTTGCAGCTTGATCCAATTTAAACTTAGAACCTGTTTGATTAGTGCGGTAAACCCATCGTTGATTTTCATGACCGATCATCATCCGCCAACCCGTCACTAAACTTTGGGTACAAAACATCCCCGGTTCTGCTAACCCTAAACAGCCATCGGGCCATAGTTGTTCCTCCACCGCTTCCAAAGTTAATTCAGAACGCGATAAACCCGACTGTTGATGAATATCCTCAAACACAGTTTCTAAGAGGGAAGAAGGTACCTTAAAGGAATGATTTTGAGATTCTAAACGAATATTTCTCCCCTGAGCATCTGTGCGATAAACCCAAGTTTGGCGACTATCGGACACCACCACTCGCCATCCCCGCACTAACATTTGTCCACAGACTTCCTCTGCTGCTGCGAGTCCTAAACAGGTATCGGGCCAAGTTTGTTGACGCGCTTCTACGATTTTAAGATCGGTGAGCGCAACTCCTGATTGTTTAGCAATCATTTCCCGAACCTTTGTATCGACTAAAGCGGGTAAAACCGGAGCAGCCTCGGCATAATATTGTACCCTTTCAGGATTTAACGGTGTTGTTTCAAAAACAACTGGAATGGTTTTGGGTAACTGTCCTTTAACATTAAATAACGGGTTCGGTAACACACGATAAGTCGGTGTCACCGGGGAAGCAACTGTGGTGTTTGGGGATAGATCCCATAAGGATTGATTTTCAGGCTCCACAGAAGCCGAGAGACGGTTTTGAGCAACTGTCATGGAGTGAGAAAGCAGGGCTTGGGTCTGAGCAAAAGCAGATTGTACAACCGTTGGATAAGCTTCTATAGCTAAAACGCCAGTCAACATCAACGCCAAAATCAAAGGGCGGGGCTGCTTCTCATTTGCAGTGGAAGTCGCTCTCCAGCGACGGTTGGAGGGGCTAGGTTTCATGGGGAAGCATCCACGAATACTGGACAACTTATGGCACAGATGACACAGACATTCTAAGATTTGTTTCCTCTGATGCAGTTAAATCCTGTCATCTGGGAAAGATCCCTGTCTTAGAACATAAAACTGTGCAACGAGAGCTTCAACAACCTGAGTTTATTTTCCGGTATCGTCACCCAACTTTACGGATACAGTTCAATTCTGTTCCGAGGAAACGACTTGAGAAACTCGGTTTCTGGGTAAGATCAACAGACCCACAACTGTAGATTAGTCTGAAACCTTACTTAAGATTAGCGATTGCGCCCCATCCTAACATATCAATTGCTGAATTGCCTAGGGTTTGAGTGCAATGATTCCAAGACCTGCTAGGTTAATAATACCGTTAAAAATGGGAGTCAACAGAAATGGACATTTTGTTAGAGGGAGGATCGGTTTTACGCGAGCGAGATTATACTTTGATTATTGATAGTAGTAAGAGTATGGCAACCCTGGAACAATCTGAAGGTAAAAGTCGCTGGGCGTTGCTTCAAGAATCAATTTTAGCGATCGCCAGCTATTGTGAACAATTTGATCCTGATGGGATTACGCTTTATTTATTTTCTGATCAATTTCAACGCTATGAAAAAGTCACATCTGACAAAGTGATTTATATCTTTGAACAGCATCAACCTTCTGGAACAAATCGTTTATCTCCGGTGTTAAAAGATGCGACTGATCACTATTTTGGACAACGCGCAACGGAACAAGCCAAAGCCAATGGCGAAACCATTATTATTGTAACGTCTGGAGAAATTGAAAATCCCACAGCCCTCCGACAAATTATTATTGATGCTGCTAATCAACTTAACCGAGATGAAGAATTAGCCATTGAACTGATTCAAGTGGGTTCTAACGCCGATGTGACTCAGTTTTTCCACATCCTTGATGATGATTTACAAAGTCAAGGCGCTAAATTTGATATTTGTAATACAATTACTTTATCGGATTTAGGAGCGATGAGTTTAACGGATATGTTACTCAAAGCTATTGTTGATTAACAGGAAAATCAAAATTTTGAACAGAATGAACCCTTGATTTATTGTATCTTATGAAGATGATTATTTTTATTTTGAGGGATTGCTGATCATGTTAAATTCCTCCCTGCAAATGCTCGTTTCTCAATCTATCAAAACCTTAGATTCTATTTTGATAGACGGAACTTTGCCTGCATCAGAACGGGCTGCTGTGGCTTTTAAAATATTAGAATTGGCACAGAATATGACCCCAACGGTTTCTTCTGATTTGCCGTCTGCGATCGCCCCAACCCAACCTTTATCTTTACCCAAACTTAATTTTACCGATCCCAAACTATTTTTACATTTAGCAGCCTATCGAGATTCTGAACTTATTCCTACCCTTAAAGATGCGTTAAAAAAAGCCCACCGTCCTGAAAAAATAACCTTTGGAATTGTTTGGCAATTTATTCCAGGGGAAGATGAAATAATCACTGAAAAAATGCAGGAATTCCCCTGTAAAATGATAGAAATTGATGCCCGACAATCCCTCGGTGTTTGTTGGGCAAGATCCCTCGGTCAACGCTTACTCCATGATGAAGATTTTATTTTACAATTAGATAGTCACCATCGGTTTGTCGAAGGGTGGGATAGTTTATTATTGCAACAACTTGCCCAATGTCCGAGTCCCAAACCTGTCCTTTCTGCCTATACTCCCCCTTATATTCCCCCCGATGAAATTCCCCCAGGATATCCCTGTACTCGTTTAACCGCCCATCATTTTGATGAACATGGTATTCTGAGTTTTATTGCTGGAGAAAGTATCGCGTCCTATTCTGAACCTCAGTTAGGAATGTTTCTAGCCGGAGGATTTATTTTCGCCCCCCGACAATTTTATTTAGACGTTCCCTATGATCCCTTTTTGTATTTTCGCGGAGAAGAAATTACCCTTTCAACGAGAGCTTGGACAAAAGGATGGGATATTTTCTATCCTTATCAAATTACAATTTATCACTATTATACTCGCACCAATGCTAAAAAACATTGGGATATTAATTCCGAATGGTACAAATTAGAACAGAAATCCAGAGAACGTATCAAAAAAATATTAAGAATAACTCCTTTAGAATTAGATAGTTTAGAAATTTATGATATTGGCAATATCAGAACCTTAGAAGACTATCAAAGTTTTTGTGGGATTAATTTCAAAACCCAAGAAATATCAGAAACAGCCCAAAAAGGAATTCCCAGAAAATCAGTTATCAGTAATTCGTAAAGTAAGCATAACGCTAGAAATTAATCTTTGCGGAGTGTCTAGGGGCACTTTGACTATGCCTTTAAGAGTCCGTCTCTGGACTGCTGAAGAATCCCCGTCTCTTGAGAGCGGGGAGTATCAACAGCAGTAGCTTTCCGCCAAGTTACGGCGTTCTATCCTATATATAGGTTAGCTACTCAGCAATGGATGTCCGGCGACTCCATCCCGATAGACATAATTCAGGGGCAACTGGGAGTGAAAAAAATATTTTGCCAAGACTATTGCAATAATTGTTTACATTCTGTTATATTAATTTACATAAAGCCAAACAAGGATTCAAGATGATCACAACTCGCGGACAAATCATTGAAGATGGTGGGCGAGCTAATGTTTATGCCGTTGAACCCAAAATGTATGTCGATGATGCCCAGCAGTTTGGCTTCAGCGAATACGCCGAAAAACTCAATGGTCGGTTAGCAATGATTGGATTTGTTTCAGCATTGGCCATGGAAGTCCTGACTGGACATGGATTGATTGGCTGGCTAACAAGTCTATAAAAACAATATTGTCAAGAGATTTTGTACTGATTAATTTCTATTATTTTGGAGAATCCCAATGAAAACTGACTTTAACTTTCCTAACTACTACTTACTAGGCCCTGTTGTATTTAGACCCAGTTTTAATACTTCCTCTGAAGTGATCAATGCCAACCAAGCCTGGTCATTGTTCTTTACCGCAGGTCAAGAAGATAAGGTGCTAGGCTTTAATCAAGAATCAGGTCGTTTCTTCACAAACTTATTGATTGCTGTAGGTGTTGCCGGGGCTTTAGGAGCAATAATTTTTAGTAATATTGCTTAAATTATTCGGTATTTTGTACTTCCTATCTAATCAGATTTATTAAGTCCTGAAAATTATATTTTCGAGGGCTTTTTTTGTGATGATTAATAATGAATGGGGAATCCTTCACCTATTTGGCACAAACCCTGAAAAAATTTCGTCCTGAAGTTCTAGTGCAGACCATCCCTGGAATTTGTTCTCCCCTCGCGGCGGTAGCAAGTTTGGGTATTCCCCTCACCATTCGGGATCAAAAGTTGGCAATTTTACCTGCAATTTATGCGATCGCCGACTTAGAAACAACCCTGCACCAGGCGGATGTTGTGGTGTTGATGAAAGTGAGTTCCGTTTATCAGCAAGTTTGGGACGTGTTACAACGGTTCAATTTGCTAGAACAGGCTTATATTGTAGAAAGGGCGACCCTACCTAACCAAGTTATTTATACTGGGTTAAGCGATCGCCCCCATTTGCGTTTATCCTATTTTTCTATCTTGATTATCAAAACAACCCTGGCTCACACTGGGAAGCAAACGTGCTAAAACAGATAGGATTAATTAAATTTGTAATTTTATTCAAGTTTAAACTTTAACGTTTATTATGACGGCTTCGACAACATCCGTAACTGAATTTTTTCCCCCTACCTTTCGCCCACCCGTTGTGTTGTGTGTGTTGGCATCCTTGGGCGTTCATGGTTTATTTGCTGCCAATATTCAATATCTTAATTTTTACTCTAAATCGATTAAATTACCCCCAACGGTTCAAGTCGTTGAACTCTCTCCTGAACAAATTAGTCGCGTTTATCCGGCCCCTCCCCCCAAATTATCGTTTACCCCCTTAAACTCCCTTTCCCCGTCTTTATCGGTTCTTCCCGTCCCTTCGGCTGATAATATTGTTCCCCCCCCTGCACCGGAAGACTTTATGCAGGCGTCATCCCTCCCGGTGTGGCCAACGAATATTCCCTTACCACCCCCCAGTAATTCCCCCAGTTTACCCAGCTATCGTTTACCCCCCGTTGTTTCTCAAGAATCTAATTCTAAGAATCTCAATTCCGGTTCTCTAGGATTTACCCCTAACTCTAATCCGTCTTTATCCTTTGTTCCAGGGCCCCCTTTAGGTTTCGATAACTCTAATTCTCCCCCTCCCCCTGAACAATCTGGACAGTTAAAACAACCGGGAAGTTTACCCCCAAATGATGAATTAGCCTTGCGACAACAGTTAATCCGAGATTTGGGCCAGGATGTTGATTGTCCCCCCATGTTTAATAATGCCAATTGTGGCCCTAAAACCCCCAATCAAAACGATAATCCTACTAATACCCCACCCCCTGAAAATAATCCTAACGTTCAACCGTCTCACCCCAAAGGTTCAATTTTGGCAGGACTGGAAAAGGGTTTACAACAACAACCTTCTACTTCCAACCCCCAACCCCCCGAAGGTGTCGTTAATGAACAGCAAACAGCCATGTTACAAGGCGGAAGTTCCTATCTGAACTGGGTCAATGGTTTACTTACCAACTATCCTAATTTAGAAACCACCTCTCCCATCGGAGTTAATAATTTATATCCCAATGCAGCTTGTGAACAAAAGCTAACGGGGAAAGCGTTAATTGGGGTAGCGGTGAGTGAAACCGGGGAGATTTTACAAGGGCCAGAATTGTTATTAGCCACAGGTTATCCGGTGTTGGATGATGCGGCAAAAGCGGCTGTTGGGGAAATGAAGTTTGACCCAACCAATTCACCGAAAGCTTATCAAATTCAATTTCAGTTTAATAGTGAGGAGAATTGCAAAACCGTTAATAATCCAACTCCCCAACCTGCTAATACGCCTGCGGTTTCTTCCCCTCCTCCCGCACAACCCACGCCACCGACCTCGGAAACAGAACAACCTGCTAACCCAGTTGAACAAAAACCCCCGGAGTCTGACCAACCCAACCCCGAACAATCTCCTTCCCCCCAACCTCAACCTGAATCTAATCCTTAAATTAAAAGTTAGGAGTGGACTAACGACGAGCTTTTTTACGGGCTTTTCCTTCTCTTAATCCACTCCAACCGATGGTGAGATAACAACTGGCTAACAGCAAACTGGTTACGCCAATTCTGACATTGGATTTAAAACTTCCTTGTTTAGATTTCGTTTCGGTTTGCCGACGTCGTTCTTCAATATCCCGTTTAAATTGTTCATTTAATGCTGTAGCTTGCAGATTTAAAGCTTCGGGATTCTTTTTAAATTGTTCTAAGCGTTCTAATTCTTCCGGCGTTAGTTGTTGACTAGCGACATATTCTTCTAGTTTTTGATTATTTTGTAATAAATCGGTCATTTGAGTCTGTTGGAGTTGCAACTGTTCAGACACTTGTTTTTTGGCTTGTTCAGCTTCTTGATTGGCTTTTTCAATGGTTTGATTACTGGCGGCAGAAACACTACTGACATGAATGGGAATTAATAATAAATAAATAACTCCCAAAATCGCAGAAATCAAATAAACCCAAAATTTTAAACTATTAAATTTGGATTGAGTCTCATCGGCTGAAACTCCCGCTAAATCCTCTAAGCCATAGGCACAAAACATTAAGGCGATCGCTAAAACAGGAATAATTCCCTGCTCAACCATTTGGCTGGTAAACTGAACTTGCCATTCCACATCTCCTAGTTTTAGAGGAAAAAATAGTAAGACAATATTAACAACCGAAACAAAAAATAAAATTACTCCTGCTAATTTTAAAAAACCAGCTGCTTGAGATGGAATTTTACGAGAATTTGTGGATTTCATAGTCATATTTTTCCAAAATAACTATTCCTTAATACTCTCAGGTTTAAAATTACCTGGGATTGCAAATCTTCCTGATATTACCTCAAAAGGTTCTCCCTTGGCTGATGTCATTCCCTGAACCATTGACTTAACCTGTTGTCATATCCGTATTCGTACTGAAATTGCAATTTGTATAGTATTCGATTTTACTTTACATAAACTTTGTAAATGCTTTGATGATTTTACCTGAGTTTTACATTGTTCCATTGACCCAGAGCAGTTGAGAGAGCTATAATCAATGAAGAAATCAGGTTAGTGCGTTCCCTTAATACTGATGGGAAAACACCATAACCATTACTGTAAACTCATAAATTTTTATCTCCCCTAACTCAAAAATACACCTATGAAAAAATTACTAACCTCTATTGCTGGCGCAGGTTTATTCATGGTCACGGGATTAGCAGCCCCATCCCAGGCGGGGGTTTTCGGTGTCGATAGCACTGACCTCAATGATGTTCTTAATAAAAAAGTCACTTTAACGACAGAACAGGTAAATGTCCTTAGCGCTGTTTCCAAACAATTAAAGATTACTTCTACAACCCTGCTGAAAACTCCTAGTAAAATGGGTGGTTTGTACACAGGAACCACCGTTAGTACAAGCTCACCTCCCACTGGTGCCCTTGTCTACACCAAAAATTATGGAACTGGTGTTTGCAAAGTTCAGGCTGGTTGTGCTCTTAAAGCCATTGGTTTATCCTTAACCCTGCAATGCGCTAGCTCTGGAACTGACCCAGAAGCCTGGGCTAAATGTGTAAAAAATAAAGACAACGATAAATATATAGCAGCGTCTCAATGTATCTGGGGAACTTGTCCTGGATTTGCCACTTTGCCAAATGGTGGTGCTGCTTATGCTTGTACAACTCCCACGGACTCTGTTTTTGCGGGTAAAAGTTTGTTAAATCTTCCCAAAACCCTGAATAACTCTTCTACCCAACTCAGTTTACCTTCCCAAGGCTAAACCTCAAATGCTGATTTCCAATCATCACAACCCTTCCCGGTTAAGGAGGGGTTTTTGATTAGGGGAACAGGCAAATGGGCTTAAGATGAGTTATATTTTTAGGACTTACGCAAAAACCCGGTTTCTGAACCCAAAATTAAGTTTATAGTTCTTAGCCTTCAGGAGAAACCGGGTTTTTTATCCCCTTGTGCGTAAGTTCTGATAGTGCTACCCATGATTGGTGTTTGACAATGAGTGAATCCAGCAAACCCTTTCACTTCTTACTGTTCGGTGTTCCCTTGCGCGTAGCGGTATAGCAGTTAGCAATTTAACCACAAAGACGCAAAGAATCTGAAAACTGCTATTTCTACAGACAGCAAAAGAGGAGTTTGGCTCCTCTGTGATTGCTTAAGCGTCAATGATTAGTAGTTGTAATTAAGCTTATGAATGATTTTTGCGTTTGCTGGCTGCGAATAAACCGCCCAATGCTATCAAACCGAACATTGCAGAGGGTTCAGGAACAGAAGCCACATCATTAGGAATGGCTAGACCGAAACGATAAAGACCACTGTGGGAAACATTATCGGTTTTTTCCGTGTATCCAGTTTGTTCATCCGCTTGACCGGTTTTGTACAGGAATTTTGTAAGAGCATTGTCGCCTTCGCCTATTGTCACTTTCAGGACTTCACTGAACTTTAACCCAGAAATGTGATCCCAGTGACCCACTAATCCCAGATTGAGCATTCCGTTATCATCATTTACATAGTCAATATTGGCATTACTTACCCGTGAAAACAGATCTACGTCTTTGCCCAAGGCTCGTAACCCGAACAGTGCGGTTTCAACATCTATTTCATCAACATCAAACTTATAAGCTGTTAACGTTTTTTTTACATAAGCTTCTAAACCAGATCCTTCATTATTCCAAGCATCAGTAAACCAAGTATCAGCTAAACTGTTGCCATTTTCATCATACGTATAATACCAGTCATCGTAGGTTAAGCTGCTAAACGTATATTTTTTGCCCCCCATGAAACCTGTTAACGTGGAGGCTTGTTGATTTTCGTATCCTCCCCAGCCATCGGGGGTTCCAAAGCCAAATGTGTTAGGAGATCCAGTTTGACCAGCTAACTCAATATTACCCGCGCCTGCTTCCAGAGCAGCTGCCCAGTTAGCAGCATTATTGTCAACTTTATAGGTTTGGCTTCCGTTGTATCCGTAGGTGAGGTGTTGACCGCTAACGTTAACCCCTGTTAAGCTCCCAGCAAAAGCCGGGGCTATTCCAACCGCGCTCATTCCCACTGCGACGGAAGTGCCAATTAAGAGTTTTTTTAATAAAGCTGCCATGGGTTTTCTCCAGAAAGTAGAAGGTTTTCTTAGAATTTTGTCTATAGTGTGATGCTGAATCTTAATTAAAATCGATTTTGTTAGATTTTTTTGTGATTCATGTCACTTTAGACGATGATTGCTGACTAGGTTTTCTTAATATATAAAGTTCTCATTTCTTGTAAGAACTTTAGCACCCAAGTTTAATAGTGAGTTTCTGAACGCTTTGAGCTAGTAAGCTTTTCGAGTTCTTTTGTTTCTCTGTTGTTATTATAAACAATCTCGTGCAGATGTCTATAAACTTTTGGTCAATTTATCGGGATTTATGTAAAGATTGGGTAAATCTGTAATTTCAACTAGAAATAAGATTAATCAATATCCGTAGATTTACGGAATTGAGGTTTTTCAAAAAATTAACGAGCTTCTACTTTGCGTAATTTCCCCTAGAAAAAAGAGAGTCCGACAGAACTATATATTACCCAGCGTTCATCCTCGGTTTTTAGGGAATTTCCATTGAAAAAACCCTGTTTCCAGGCAAATGCTAGAACAGGGGATGAACAAAAAAAGAGTGAAAACCCTAAAAAATCAAGGGTTGAAGGTTTATAGAGATGATTGTAAAAACTTAGCCATGCGATTAACCGCCGTAACTAAGACTTCTGGAGGATGGACTAAGGCAAACCGCACATATCCTTCCCCCGATTTGCCAAACCCAACCCCTGGAGAAACCGCTACTCCCGTTTGTTCCACCAGTTGACGACAGAACCCAATAGAATCCTGTAACCAGGGTTCGGGTAGTTTAGCCCAAATATACATCGTGGCGTTGGGTTTGGGGACATTCCAACCGATATCCTGCATCGCTTGAATAAACGCATCCCGTCGTTGACGGAAAATCCCCATATTCTGAATAATATGATCCTGTGGCCCCGTTAAAGCGGCGATCGCCCCATTCAAAATCCCGATATATTGGTTAAAATCAACCGTTGCCTTAATCTGGCGTAAAGCCAAAATTAACTCCGCATTCCCAATGGCAAAGCCAATGCGGAACCCGCCCATATTGTAGGACTTAGAAAAGGTAAAGAACTCAATCGAAACGCTTTTATCGGGATCAGCTTGTAAAATTGAGGGAGCTAATTCTGCAACCGTCTGATCTTCTCCGTCTGGAAACACAAAATCCATATAGGGAAAATCATGAACTAAAACTAAATCATGGTTTTGGCAAAAGGCCACAGCCTGACGGAAGAATGATAAAGACCCCGTTGCAGATGTCGGGTTATGAGGATAACTCAACACCATCATCCGAGCTTGGGCTAAGACTGTTTCTGGAATTTCCTCAAACACGGGTAAAAAGCCATTTTCCGCCCGTAAGGGCATGGGATACATTTGACCCCCCGCTAAGTATACGCCGCCAATATGGGAGGGATAACCGGGATCTTGTAATAAGGCAAAATCACCAGGGTTGAGAATGGCTAAGGGTAAATGGGCCGTTCCTTCCTGGGAACCAATGAGTTGCAAAACCTCCGTTTCAGGATTAACGGCGATGCCATAACGATTGGTATACCACTGAGCAACGATTTCTCGAAACCCTTGAGTATTGCGAAATAACAGATAACCATGAGTAGCGGGATCAGACACAGAGTCCTGGATCGGCGTAATAATATGATCAGCAACGGGTAAATCTGAAGAACCCAAGGATAAATCAATTAAATCCTGTCCTGCTAATACAGCCTTGGCTTTGGCTCGATCCATATCAGCAAAAACATTAGAGCGTAACAGGTCTAAACGATTAGCAAATTTCATAATCAGTTATCAGTTGTCAGTTGCCAGTTAACAATTATCAGTTATCAATCGTGAGTTTTTAGTTTTTAGTCTGTAGTCAACCCCTACTAACTCATGACTGATAACTGATAACTGTTGACTGATTACTGTTTTATGACAAACCCGTGTTGAGCCATTCGATCAACTTAGGTTTGCTAATCGCCCCCTCATGAGATTGTACAATCTCTTGACTTTTAAATAATCTCAAAGCCGGAACTCCTTCAACCTTACACAGTTTGACGGTATCGGGATTGGGGTCTATTTCCATCTTAACCACTTTTACTTGCTCGTGATAGGTGGTGGCGATCGCCTCTATGGACGGGGAGACGAGCCGACAAGGGCCACACCAATCTGCCCAAAAATAAACTAAAACGGGTTGTTCAGCTTTCAGGACTTCGGAGTCAAATTGTGAATCTCGAATCACAAGAACGTTATTACTCATGGGTATTTGCGTGATTGACTTCGATACAAATCTTTATTCCAGATTAAACTGTCTTAGCACTCTTAAGTCGGGCAGACTATCCCCTTGCCACTGAGTTTAGGTTGAAATGCAGTAAAAATTAACAAAAACTATACGCTGTTAAATGCAAAGGAATATCCCCCCCTCTGATAGACTAAAACACTGGGAGTATGTAATCAATCCGGCAATCTCAAACTGTTGGGAGGAGAAAATTCTGTGGATAATGTTATTGGATTAGAGATTATTGAAGTCGTCGAGCAAGCTGCGATCGCTTCTGCTCGTTTGATGGGTAAGGGAGACAAAAATGAAGCCGACCATGTGGCGGTGGAAGCCATGCGTCAACGCATGAACCAAATTCACATGAGAGGACGGATCGTAATTGGAGAAGGGGAACGGGATGAAGCCCCTATGCTTTATATTGGTGAACAAGTCGGCATCTGTACTCAAGAAGATGCTGCCAAATATTGTAACCCCGATGAACTGATCGAAATTGATATCGCCGTTGACCCTTGCGAAGGGACAAACTTAGTCGCCTACGGTCAAAATGGATCGATGGCTGTATTAGCCATTTCTGAAAAAGGCGGTTTATTTGCAGCACCTGACTTCTATATGAAGAAGTTAGCAGCGCCTGTGGTAGCTAAAGGCCATGTTGATATTAATAAATCCGCCACTGAAAACCTGAAAATTCTCTCCGACTGCATGAACCGCGCCGTTGAGGATTTAGTGGTGGTGGTGATGGATCGTCCCCGTCACAAAGATCTGATCAATGAAATTCGGACGGCTGGTGCCCGTGTGCGTTTGATCAGTGATGGTGATGTTTCGGCTGCGATTTCCTGTGCCTTTTCGGGAACGAATATTCACGCACTCATGGGAATTGGGGCTGCACCCGAAGGCGTGATTTCTGCGGCGGCAATGCGGGCTTTAGGTGGTCACTTCCAAGGTCAGTTAATTTATGATCCTGAAGTGGTGAAAACCGGATTAATTGGGGAAAGCAAAGAAGGCAATATTGCTCGCCTCAAAGAAATGGGAATTACTGAACCGGATAAAGTCTATAATGCAGAGGAATTAGCTTCTGGTCAAACGGTGTTATTCGCAGCCTGTGGAATTACACCGGGTACTTTAATGGAAGGGGTACGCTTCTTTAACGGTGGTGCTCGGACTCAAAGTTTAGTCATTTCTTCTCAGTCGAAAACGGCTCGTTTTGTGGATACTATCCATATGTTTGAGTCACCTAAGAATATTCAGTTGCGCTAAGTAATCAGTTATCAGTTATCAGTTATCAGTTATCAGTTATCAGTTATTGGTTTTTATCCACCCATTGATAACGATTAACGATTAACGATTAACGGTTAACGACTAATAACTGTTTACTGATAACTGTTTACTGTTTAATTACCCATTTTTCAACCCGTATTTATAACAACTTTTGTATGAATATTGCTGTTGTCGGTTTAAGCCATAAGACCGCGCCTGTTGAAGTTCGCGAAAAATTGAGTATTCCTGAACCTCAGTTAGAAGCTGCGATCGCTCATTTATTAAGTTATCCTCATATTGAAGAAGTTGCGATTCTCAGCACCTGTAACCGTTTAGAAATTTACTTAGTCGCCACAGAAACTCAACCCGGAATTCGGGAAGTGACTCAATTTTTATCAGAAAAAAGTAAGTTATCTTTACATCAATTACGTCCCCATTTATTTACCCTGCTTCATGATGATGCCATTATGCACTTAATGCGAGTGGCGGCGGGTTTAGATAGTTTAGTTTTAGGGGAAGGACAAATTTTATCCCAAGTTAAACAAACTCATAAATTAAGTCAACAACATAAAGGGATTAGTCGCATTCTGAACCGTTTATTTACCCAAGCGTTAACAGCCGGAAAACGGGTCAGAACCGAAACTAGCATTGGTACAGGTGCAGTTTCAATTAGTTCTGCTGCGGTGGAATTAGTTCAAATGAAAGTGCAGAACTTAAGTAATTATCGCGTTGTCATTTTAGGGGCTGGTAAAATGTCTCGCCTATTGGTTCAGCATTTAATCTCTAAAGGTGCAAACCAAATTTCAATTTTGAATCGAACTTTAGGACGGGCAAAAGAATTAGCAAATCAATTTCCCGATGCTAATATACAGATTTATACAATGTCGGAAATGATGTCTGTGATGGCGGATTCTGATATTGTGTTTACCAGTACCTCAGCTACAGAACCCATTGTAGATCGGGCTAAATTAGAAACAATCTTAACCGTCTCTCAATCCTTAATGTTAGTGGATATTTCTGTTCCGCGAAATGTTGCTACAGATGTGAGTGAATTGGCAAATGTTCAAGCCTATAATGTGGATGATTTAAAAGCCGTTGTCGCGCAAAACCATGAAAGTCGCCGTCAAATGGCTCAGGAAGCCGAAGTTTTATTAGAAGAGGAAGTACAAGCCTTTGATGTTTGGTGGCGAAGTTTGGAAACAGTACCCGTGATTAATTGTTTACGGGATAAAATTGAAGGAATTCGAGAACAGGAGTTAGAAAAAGCCTTATCTCGCTTAGGTTCAGAATTTGCTGATAAGCATCAAGAAGTCATAGAAGCCTTAACGCGAGGAATTGTGAATAAAATTCTCCACGACCCGATGGTACAACTTCGCGCTCAACAGGATATTGAAGCTCGACGTCGGGCGATGCAAACCTTACAAACCTTATTTAATTTAGAGCCTGAAAAAAATTCCAGCCAGCAATATAGTTAGGTGGGATCTGTTTTTCCTGGATTGTTTCTACCAATAACGCGACGATCAAAAACAGTTTTTGATCGTCGTTAACCCTATTTGTCTAGGGAGATAGGGGAACTAATAACAATCTCCAAGGATTACAGCCCACGAAGAACCAAGGTTTCACCCCAGTTTGACAGACCATCATTAATTGAGAATCAAGCCAGAATCCCCTGTAAAAAGGGCGATCAGGTTTAGCCGAGGACATTAAAACTATTGAGTTTGCTTTCTCCCTAGAGCAAAAAATAACTAAAAACAGCCAGCCAAGGGATTTATAGACACCCCTAATCTAAAAAGTGGGTGATTGCAAAAGACCTCTTGAAATCCCTAAGCAAGCTTGCAATAATAAAAAACAGAAAGGCACATTACGAGGGTTTCAAGGAGCTGGAAGTGATGTGTTTATGGGAGCACAATACTTCCAGCGTTCTTGCTTTTTTTCAATGAAACCCGTCAAAGTTCGCCTAGTCATTAAAAAATCAAGTAGATCAGAGTGTATTTAGTAACAACACATCTGCTCAAAATTATACACAAAAATTGTCGAACAGGCTACATTGCTCTTCAAAAAACATTACAATTGCTACATTTATTCCCCTGAATAGGGACTTGCAAAGCAAGTCCTGTATTTTAATTTTGGATTGCGGTTTTTAGATCTTGACAAAATCGACCAATATCTGCTAAGGCTTGTTCCGGTGTTCCTTGAGCTAACCGTTTCACAAAAGCACTTCCAACAATCACCGCATCCGCACCCCAATCTCGCATTTGGGTGGCTTGTTCGGGTTGAGAAATGCCAAACCCAACTCCAATGGGTTTATCCGTGAGATTTCGCATTTCCTTGAGAATATCTTCAACACGGGTTTGGACTTGGGTACGCATTCCTGTCACTCCGGTCACACTGACTAAATAAATAAACCCTTGAGATTGACGGGCGATTAATTCAATTCGTTCTTTAGGGCTAGTCGGTGCCACCAGTAACGTGACTTCTATCCCAATTTGACGGGCAGGTTCTAGTAAGGTTTCGGCTTCTTCTAAGGGTAAATCCGGTACAACTAGACCCCTCGCCCCGGCTTGATAAATCTGTTCTAAAAAGGGTTTAATCCCTCGATGCAAAATGGGATTATAATAGGTAAATAAAATAATGGGGGCTTTCAGCGTTGGGCTAACCGTTGCCACCATTTCTAATACTTGATCTAAACGAGTTCCTTTTTGTAATGCACGAGTTGCTGCGGCTTGAATGACAGGCCCATCTGCTAAGGGGTCAGAATAAGGAACCCCCAATTCGATTAAATCGGCTCCATTTTGATCCAGAACTTGTAAGGCTTTCGCTGTTGTTTCTAAGTTCGGATCACCGGCGGTAATAAATGGAATTAAAGCACAGTTTTTTTTGTCCGAAACTCGTAAAGCTTCAAAGCATTGAGAAACAGAATTCATTCAAATTAAACTCAAATAAACTAATTAATTATCCAATAATTTCAGATCCATTGAAGAAGAGAAAAATAAAAGACTTAACTCTTTTTCTCTTCTTCAACTTCAGCTTGAAGTTGAGCAAGTTCTTCTGGAGTCATTTCTTCCAGTCGTTTTTGTAATACTGCATCTTCATAGTTTTTAAGTTGTTGGTTATAGGTCATTTTATGAGTACCAACTCGAAATAAATAAGTCAGTAACCAAATAACTAAACCGCCCACTAAAACCGCTTGACTCCAGATCCCGGCATCGACGCTATCAAACCCTATCCCTTGGAAGATTAGGTAAATCAATCCACCGCTCAAAAAGACAAGAATTGTAATGACAATGACATCAATTCGTCGCATTAGTTTGCCATTTTTCGGGGTTGAGGGCGTAAATTTATAAAAGGAGCGAGAAGAATTAATCCAGGGAAAAAGAAGAAGACTAAAAAGTACATAAATCCGCGTTCAAAGGAACTGGCTACATACCACCGAGCATTCATATAGGCATATAAAGCAGCCGGAAGCACTAATAAATAAGCACCAGCAAGGGCAGCATAGAGCAATAGGGTAATCAGTAGCATAATTGCAGGTTTAACAATAAACAGCAGCTAACGTTAGACAATTTTAAACTATAGCACCCACTGGAGGGAATAGGGACAGGGCTATTTGATTTTCTGCAAAAACGGGTATGACCTCTCCCCCGACCCGTCTCCTCTGAGGTGTTGTCAGAATAGTTCTCAAAGTCAAGATATTTGTCGAGCTATAGAATATTGGAAAGACTACAGGAGACGAGAAAATGCTGACCAGTGATAATTATCAAGACTCTCTGATTTTAGCCCTTAAAGATCCTATTCATGCGGCTGCCTATATTGATGCTATTTTAGAAGAAAAAGATCCTGAACCTGAACTTTTAAAACACGCGCTTCAAGATGTTTCAGAAGCTCTGGGGGAAGAAAGAATGTCTGAAGAACAGGCTAAACTTCATTTAGAGAAATTAAATTATTTTTTATCCGTTGAGGGAAGTCGAGAAATTTATTTATTAGGGTTATGGTTAAATACTTTAGGGTTAAAATTAACGGTAACAGTTAAAAACTAAGTCTTTAAAAAGTTACTCACCTGCTTGTTCTTTGAGAAGATGTACTAAACTATCGGATAACCATAAACCCGCATCACGCAAAGCTTGAATTCTGGGAGATACTAAAGGAATTAACCCTCGTTGTTTAGCCAGTAATAGTAAACGACCTGTTCCTAAAGTGATAATATTGAAGGATTGAGCACAACGACGCGCTGCTCTATCGTCAATAATGACAGCACAATTAGACATATTTAAAGCTAAACTTAAAACGGCTGATTCTCCTTTTCCTAAATCCCAAGCTGCTACTTCAGAAGCTACATTTTGGTTATCTATTCTTTGCAACCAAGTTACGGTTTGTAACTGAGTCGCTGGGGCATCATTTTGATTAACTGTCACTTCATCCCAAACCGCTTTGGGTACAAAAATTTCATCGAAAAGCTGAGGAAGTAAGTCAGCTTGTTGACTCTTAAATAAAACAATCAATGGAGAAGCATTAATGACAACTCGCTTAATCAACATTGGCTAATTCCTCAGCAAGTTCTTCCGCAGTATATTGCATAAAATCAACTCGATAACGAGACAAAGCATTAATAAATTCAGTTCGAGTTAAGCCAGCAATTTCAGCAGCTTTTCCTTGAGAAACTTCTCCTAATTCGTACCATTTTATTGCCGCTGCTATCCGCATCTCACGAATAAATTCATCGGGATTCTTACGGAGTGCAGAAAATACAGTTTGAGGGAGTTCAATAGGTATGATCGTCATGACTCTAATAGATTTTAGGGGTAATCTATTTAATTATACTATAATCTCTAGGGTGAAGGAATAGGTTATAATAACGTTAAGATTATTTACCAAAGAAGATTATGATGAATTCCGCGCTCGAAATTCAACAATTATCTTGGCCTTACTTAGAATTAGATGAACAAGGTAGAGCTACCCTTTCTAATAGTCGTATTCGTGTTGCTCATCTGATACAAGAAAAACAAACGCACGGCTGGAGTCCAGAGGAAATTCATTTTCTACCTGCATAAAAAGTTATGCGTATTTTAGAATTCTCAGAAGATATCCATCCCTTTTGACCCATCAGTGAAGGCTCATATACTAAAGGAGTACCACTTCCAGTATCTAAACTAACAGTAGTATTTCCTACTACTGTATATAAATTGATAAATGTTCCACCTTCTGGTTTGCACTTGGGCGTCATGGCTATATTCCAAAAAAGCATAGGCTGATCATTACAATTTACAGTAATTGTCACGGAAGGTATACTTTGTGGTATTTTTCGAGCTTTAAATTGATAGATATTACCGTTTAAATTCTGACGATAAATGTCCTCCTTTTCTGAGGTTCTACCAGGAGGAATCAGAAGATATTTAGTCCCATATGTAGTTTTAGCTGCAAGAGATTCTGTTATAAACCCAGAATTCATTTGTAGTTCATACCAATCTGAACTATAGTTTTTAATCTTTAAAACGCTCCCGTATATTCCTCTATCCTCACAGGTAATTTCTAAATTACCAAAATTAATAGTTTCAGAGGAAGACCCACATCCAATTTCTAAATCTTTAAAAGTGTTTTGATCTGGTCTAAAAGTTGTTTCAGCAATAGGAGATGGAGATGGTTTTTCTGTAGGTGTTTCCCTTTTTGCTTCAATAATTGTTGCTTCCCCAACCTCTACATTTGCAAAAGTTTGAGATAGGTAATCTTTAAATTGACTTGCTCTTTCAGTTCCCAGAAATGATCCTACTTGAATTTCATCTCGATTATTTTTATCTCTAAATTTTTTAAACGCATCTCGGCAAAATTCAGATTGAACTTTAGCTAAATCTGCTTCTGCATATTTAACAAAAACAGGATACAAACTCACTGGATAAGCGGTTGTATCATCAGGTAGTTCATCTCCACAAACATCCTGTGGAAATGTAATGCTTTGAAATGGGTTAGGAGTTGCAGGAATAGTAGGTTCTGGTGTTGGGGATGTTGTAGTTGGGGTATTATTGGGTGTAACTGGAGGAGAGTTTTGTTGTGCTATCATCCAGGGACGTACAAGTGAAAGCACCCCATTCGCTAACCCATAAATTAAAATTAAAAATATGGCTATACTGATGAGATAGGGCAACCAATTTCCTGATGAGCGTTGATTATTTAGATATTTAATATAATCCTGAATAAGTTTCTGAAAGCTTGGGTTATTATTGGGCGTAGGTTCAGGAAGGTTGTTATCTGGCTTAGGGTTTTCTTCCATGATCTTGCTTTTTTGGAGAATTAAAAGGCTTAAAAACTATTGATTCTGTGTTTTACAAAATTGTAGAGTGAGTGACTTTTATCAATTTTTAATTGAGATATTAATATGTTTTGCAGTCACCCACCCAACCTTCGATAAATTAACCAGGTATAACATTCACTCGAAGATCATAGTTAGTCGCTGCATTACTAGAAACTTCAATGTAATAAGTACCGGCTTCTAATGCTTGGGTAATTTCTGCGTTAGAACTAGAGTATCCATAAGCATCATCTAAAACATCTCCATCTCCTTCATCCACCTGATTATTGTTGTTATAATCTTTCATAAGATAAACGTAGGTTCCTTGACTTACAGCACCAACAATCAGTTCAACATCACTATTGTTATTAAGAGTGAAGCGATAAATATCCGTTTGATCACCTTCACCAACAAAGTCTGTAAAGTTTATATTTTGACTCAAGCTACCCAAGTCTAAAGCTGTATTTAATGTATTTCCTGGGTTAGATGGAGTTGTTGCTGGTTTTGAAGCGGCTTCCAACCTTAAATCATAGTTAGTTCCTGAATCATTAGAGACTCGAATGTAATAAGTACCTGCTTCTAAGGCGCGGTTAATTTCTCCATTAGAACTAGAGTATCCATAAGCATCATCTAAAACATCTCCATCTCCTTCATCCACCTGATTATTGTTGTTAAAATCCTTAATAAGATAAACGTAGGTTCCTTGACTCAATGCTCCCAAAACCAGACTAAAATCACTGTTATTCTGGAGGGTAAAACGATAAAAATCATTGGGATCATCTTTTCCGACAAACTGACTATAATTAAGTAGATCAGGGATCGCGCCTAAATCGAGGGCTGTAGCAATATTACTACCAGGTTCTCCTTGGGGTACTGGAGTTGGCGAACCCCCAACAAAATCAGCACTGGTAATTACAGAAGGTTGAATACCATTTAATCGGACTAATTCTTCACCTGTGGTTGCTAAAGCAATAGCTGTTTGATTACCTGATGCTTGTACCAGAATATTACTAAAGGTAAATCCGGCGGGTAATTGCATTAAATCAGCACCATCTTGAAAATCGGTAATGATATCCGCACCGCCTCCCCCAATTCCTAATACAAAAATATCGCTTCCTCCTCCTCCTGTTAAAGCATCAATTCCGAAATCTCCAGACAGGATATCGTTACCTAAATCACCTGACAAATTATCATTATCTTTGCCACCAAATAGATTATCATTCCCATCTCCACCCGTAATAATATCTGCCCCTAAATTACCAAACAGAATATCATCTCCTACACCGCCATCAAGAAGATCATCTTCTTGTCCTCCAAATAGGTTATCATTACCACCACCCCCAAAAATTTGATCAAAACCTTGGTTCCCATTAATCAGTTCGCTATCGACTGCACCTTGTACCGTATCATTACCGCCTAAAACTAATACCCCTTGAGGGAAACCTGCTAATTGTCCTGGTATTAACGAGATCAATTCTGAAGAGTCATCACCGACTAAAACACCTAAAGCTGAATTTGGAATTAAGACCATAATGTCACGTTCTCCTAATTTTTTAATAGTCTTTTGATTGAGATTAGACAAGAATTGAGTTAAGACAGTCTGATCGTAGTCTTAAAGAGATGAACCAGTAAATCCATAAAGTTCACCTATTTTTGTTCAAAGTTCACTTTTGATTGATTCATAAAGTTCATAAAGTTCATACCTTACGAGAAAATCAATGAGTGCCAATAAATATTTCACTGCATTATTATTGAGCATCTTTATGATTTTAGAAAGGCGTAAAATGTAGTAATTTGTAGGATATGTGTTAAGATTTATTCGGAGTAAAATTTAAAATGAGTAGGATTTTGTAGGAAAGAGTTGCAAAAAATTGGAAAATGTGGGATAATTCTCAATCATTTGTAATATTTAAGTCAGATGGACTTTGATGAATTACTAACATGGGCTGACCAAGTGGTATTTGAAAAAACAGGGAAGCATCTAAGTAGTGTGCAAGAAGCGATTTTAATGGGGGTGTGGGATAGCCAAAAATACAACGATATTGCTAACCAATACAACTGTACTGAACCTCATGTGAGAAAAACTGCATCGGAATTATGGCAGGTTATATCAGAGGAAGTTGGAGAAGTTGTTAATAAATCAAATCTACGCTCTACATTTGGAAGAATTCAATTAAATAATAGTATTCATTCTGCTTACTTTTGGAAAGATGTTAAAATCGAAAATATTAGTTATTGTGGAGACTCAACAAAACCTTCAGAAGCTAAACAAAACGCCCCACCAACATCAATTTTTAACTCAGAAAATTCTATAATAAAACCTCAAATCGATTTAAGAGATGCACCTGAACTCACAACATTTTATAATCGTACTTCTGAACTCAATACCCTCAAACAATTAATCCTAGAAAAACAATGTCGAATGATTGGTATTTTAGGAATAAGGGGAATGGGAAAAAGTGCGATTGCTCGTCAATTAATTGAACTGATCAAAACAGAATTTGATTATATTATTTGGCGCAGTCTTAGAGCGTCTAACTGTTTAGAAACAACCTTAAAAGAGTTGATTCAATTTTTATCAAATAAAACTGAATTAAATTTCCCAGATGACCTTGATGCTCAATTAGCAATATTATTAGAATATTTACGCGATCGCCGTTGTTTAATTATCTTAGATGATGTTCAGTATCTATTTAAAGACGGTCAACTGGTTGGTCATTATAAACCCGAATATCAAAACTATAGTAAACTATTTAAACTCATCGGAGAATTAGCCCATAATAGTTGCTTACTATTCAATAGTTGGGAACCTCCTTTAGAAGTTGTTACCTTGAGTGGAGAGAGTGGTTTAACTCAATTATTCCCCTTAACAGGTTTAGGAGAAAAAGCAACCGAACTATTAATAAATAAGGGATTACAGGATGAGGAAAATTACCCAGAATTAATTGATTTATTTCGAGGAAATCCCCTTTATTTAAAACTAGCTAATCATTTAATTCAGCAATTATTTGGAGG
This sequence comes from Planktothrix mougeotii LEGE 06226, assembly GCF_015207485.1. NCBI lineage: Bacteria > Bacillati > Cyanobacteriota > Cyanophyceae > Oscillatoriales > Microcoleaceae > Planktothrix > Planktothrix mougeotii. Next base: position 44,033 of record NZ_JADEWU010000022.1, on the reverse strand, counting down.
TAAAATCAATCAATATATCAGTTATAAACCTGTTTGTTTAGGAGATGAATTAAGCCAAATTTTACAACAACAGTATCAGCGATTATCGGAATTAGAAAAACAGGCGATCGCATTTCTGTGTTCTTACCCTAAACCTGTTCTACTCTCGCAATTATTAGAACAATTTTCTGATCGTCAAAATCAACTGTTTAAAGTGCTGCTTTCCTTAGAAAGACGAGGATTAATTGAAAAACAAAATTTAGATAATCAGATGGTTTTTACAGTTGATTCTCTGATGCAGAACTATATTCTATCTGGCTGTGATTAAAATATTAAAATTATCCCAAAATATCGGGGCGGGGTTATCCCCATCTGTGTCAACTCAACGCCAAAAGCCTTGAAATCAATTTCAGGCGTAGGGGCGAGGTTACCTCGCCCCTACAAACCCGTTAAAACGGGTTAAGAAAGACAAGTCTTGAGTCATCTTTAGATAACGTAGAGACCTTCCATGCAAGGTCTCTACAGCCCGAACTTGAGTTCAGGGCTAACGTGGGTTAAGTTGACACCCGTTGGGTTACCCCACCCGTACCAGTCAACAGTCAACACCCCTAAGTTAAGGCGAAAACCGAGACTTTTCCAGCGATGCGTTGAGCGATCGCAGTTAATTCTAAAGCCGAAGCTGAGTTAGGATCAGAGATAACAATCGGAACCCCTGCATCTCCCCCTTCTCGCACAGGCATTTCTAAAGGAATAGCACCCAGTAAGGGGACATCAAGCTCGTGAGCAGTTTTTTCGCCTCCCCCAGAACCAAAGATATCGTATTTTTTATCCGGGGCATCAGGGGGGATAAAATAACTCATATTTTCCACAATTCCCAACACCGAAACCCCCAACTGTTGGAACATTTTTAATCCTTTGCGGGAGTCAAGGAGGGAAACTAACTGAGGTGTTGTGACGATCACGACCCCAGACATGGGGACGGCTTGGGCGAGGGTGAGTTGAGCATCTCCGGTGCCTGGCGGCATATCCACCAAAAGATAATCTAATTCACCCCAATTCACTTGATAGAGAAATTGACGAATAATCCCATTTAACATCGGGCCACGCCAAATCACAGGTTGATCTTTATCGATGAGGAATGCCATCGAAACCAACTTTACCCCATGATTAAATGCAGGTTCTAGGACTTCTCCTTGGGGACTTTGCTGCACCATGACTTGAGCATCAGCCAACCCTAACATGGTGGGATCATTCGGGCCATAAATATCCGCATCAATTAACCCGACTTTCGCACCCATTTGGGCTAAAGCAACCGCAACATTAACCGCAACGGTACTTTTTCCGACCCCTCCTTTCCCACTGGAAATGGCTAGAATATTTTTAACCCCTGGAATCCCTTGACGGTCAGGTAAAGCTTTTTGTTGAGGGGTTTCGGCGGTAACATCAACAACAACCGTTTCCACTCCGGGAAGTTGTTTAACGGCTTTTTGACAATCTTCAACGATAAACTCCCGTAGGGGACAAGCAGGCGTGGTCAGGACTAAGGTAAAGCTAACCTCACCCCCTTGGATTTTCAGGTTACGAATCATGTTTAATTCCACCAAACTTTTTTGGAGTTCAGGGTCTTGTACAGGTCGTAACACCTCTAAGACTGTGTTGAAATCAAGCATATTGAATCAGGTGTTTCCAGTTTGAGCGATGGATGAAGGGCTACTGTCGGGAGTAGAGAGTCTATCCCACGTCTATTATTCAAGAATTCGGCAATTTAACGGCTCTTCATATTTTGATAATAAGTGTTAAAAAGGCTTAAGCTAACTTCAAATTAAAGTAAAGAAGATTTACAGTCTCAGGATTTTAGGGCAGAAGCAGCCATTAGCCACTTGACTCCAGGGACACAATATAGACATGATCATAACGCTTGGCGAGATTAAAACAAATGGTTCGCCAAACAAGATAGGTTAAAAAAAAATTATGACAGCTTCTCAGGTATCGGAAATTACTACGCCCCAGTTGACCCCTCCGACTGACTCCAAAACCCGTGTCAGTGAGTTTATGAAACAAATCCAGGATGAAATTTGTCAAGGCTTAGAAAAACTCGATGGCCTTGGCAAATTTAGAGAGGACGCTTGGGATCGTCCAGAAGGCGGTGGCGGTCGGACTCGTGTAATCAGCGATGGGGATGTGTTTGAACAAGGGGGAGTGAATTTCTCCGAAGTTTGGGGCGAAACATTGCCTCCTTCGATTCTGGCACAACGCCCAGAGGCAGCCGGACAGGGATTTTATGCCACAGGAACCTCAATGGTATTGCATCCCCGCAATCCCTATATTCCAACGGTACACCTTAATTATCGCTATTTTGAAGCGGGGCCTGTGTGGTGGTTTGGAGGCGGGGCTGATTTAACGCCCTATTATCCCTTTGCTGAAGATGCTCACCATTTTCATCAAACCTTAAAACAAGCTTGCGATCGCCACCATCAAGAGTATTATCCTGTATTCAAACGTTGGTGTGATGAATATTTCTATTTGAAACATCGCCAAGAAACGCGAGGGATAGGGGGCATCTTTTTTGACTATCAAGATCCCCAAAGTCAACTTTATAAAGGCCCTGATCCGAAAGGAACAGCAGCCTTGTATAGTAATGAAGTGGGAACCCCAGATTCGAGAGATTGGGAATCTTTGTTCAGTTTTATTCAAGACTGTGGACAAGCTTTTCTACCTGCTTATGGGCCGATTGTAGAACGGCGGCGTTCTCATGAATACGGAGATCGAGAACGACAGTTCCAATTATATCGGCGAGGTCGATATGTGGAATTCAACTTGGTTTATGATCGAGGAACGATTTTTGGATTACAAACCAATGGTCGCACCGAGTCCATTCTCATGTCTTTACCGCCTCTGGTACGATGGGAATATGGCTATCAGCCAGAACCTGGAACCCCAGAAGCAGAACTGTATGAGACATTCTTGAAGCCTCAAGATTGGGCGAACTGGACTGCTCCCAACTCACAGGTCTAAGTTAAACTACTGTCAGATAAGCAACCAACGCAATATCAAAAATTCCGAGGGGACGGTCAGTGATTCATATCGATCAAAAAGAACATACGACCCAGGATGGTACAAAGGTCATTGTCTTAGCACCAACAGGGCGCCTAGACATCACAACAGCTTGGCAATTCCGCCTCAAGTTGCAGGAATGTATATCTAAATTGAGTCGCCATGTCGTAGTAAATCTAGGTCAAGTGAACTTTATTGATAGTTCGGGTCTGACTTCACTGGTTGCTGGAATGCGAGATGCTGACAAAGTGAAGGGTAGCTTCCGAATTTGTAATGTTCATCCAGAAGCCAAACTGGTATTTGAGGTGACCATGATGGATTCTGTTTTTGAAATTTTTGAGACGGAAGATGAAGCCCTTGAAGGTGGGGTAAGAGAAAGTTCAGGGGGGGACAATCGCCCCCAACCCAGACAGGGCCGGGGAGGGTTAGAGACCCATAAACCCACAGAAAAATAGCAAGCTTATCCAGTAATCTTTCTATCTCTCTTGTCGCCCCCTGAAAAGAGCCAGTGGAAATCAGATCACGGCACGCTAACCCGACTTGGCTTTCTGTCAAAACAAGAGGCGTACTTCTGTACGTCTCTCAGCAGAAGCCTAATCTGAACAGGTTTTGAGCTTAAATGGAGATTAGAGGTTATTAGGCAGTAACGAGGCAAAACAAGATTGTTTTTGGAATTGAAATGGCCCTAACATCGCGCCCCACAATGGTTTTCCAGTGCTAGGGTCAATTCCTTTGTCATAACTGAAAAATTCATCGGGGGTGGCTTCAAAACCCAATTCAACTTGATAGGTTTTGTTTTGATAACTAAAGCAACAGATTTGGTCTTTTGGAGGTATGGCTTTGAATCGATAATGATTAGGGCTTAAGACTTGATAAGTAATATTTAAGGTACAACCGGGCAAAAGTTTTAAATCCTCTGGGGTAAGATGTTGTAACCGTTCTGGATCTTGTCCCGCACCTTGCACCTGAGAAATATTTTGAGGCATATAATATTGAGCCTCTAAAGGGAACTCAGGATTAAGGGAGGGGCGTAACTGAATAAACCGAGGACGATAGGGTTGATTCAGGTTAACAATATTGGCTTGTTCAGCAAAGAGGATCAAGCTGGGTTCGGGAAACAGATTCAGGGGAACTGGACGATGCCAGAGGTGTAAATGGACATACCAAACGGGGTCAGCCAAGGCTTGGGCTTGATTATTAAACTCTCCCGCCATATATTCCGCTAAAGCTCTGAGTTCAGGGGATATTACCATTGGTTGTTTCCGTTGTGATTGTTTAATTGCTAGGATTCAAAATCCTGAACCCAAAAAAATTAAAATAGTATTTAGTCCCTTTTAAGATTGGCTTGTGAACAACATCCGCACGGTTTCAGATACAAAGCGTACTTTTTACAGTCTACACACTCGCCCGATCAATTCCATCTATCGTCGTGTGGTCGAGGAGTTGATGGTGGAAATGCACTTGCTCTCGGTCAATGTTGACTTTAGCTATGACCCCATTTATGCGTTGGGTGTTGTAACAGCTTTTGATCGCTTTATGCAAGGGTATCAACCGTCATCCGATCAAGACTCGATTTTTAATGCGCTGATCAAAGCAGAACAAGATGACCCGCAAAAATATCGGGGTGATGCTCAACACTTAACAGAATTAGCCAAAACTCTATCGGTTAAAGATTTAATTGTTAATTTAAAGGCTTCTCCTGATCAAGTTGCGGAGACTGAGTTGCTAGGATATTTCCGAAGCGTCGCAACTAACCCCAAATGGAAATACAGTCGTTTGTATGCCATTGGTTTATTTACCTTGTTAGAGGTGGCTGATCCCCATGGAATTCATGACAAAGCTACAGGAGAGCAAATCTTAACTCAACTGGCTGAAGCGTTACACTTGCCTCAAGATAAACTGATCAAGGATTTAGATCTCTATCGCAGCAATCTTGAAAAAGTGGCGCAAGCCCGGATCATGATTGAAGAAATGACCCAAGCCGAACGGAAGAAACGGGAACAACGAGCTAATGAAGCGGTTGGCTTAAATTAAACGCAGCCAAAAGTTCCCCCTTAACATCTCTCAATCAGGAGTTATGAGAGGTTCAGGTTAATCAAAGTTGTCCATCCGCAACCGTGATTGATCTGAACCTATCCCCAACTCAATAATCCTGACCGATTTCATGAACTGACGAGGTGTTAATCGGTTTAGAGGTTATGTTAGAGGTCGGGTCATAGTTTTGGGCATAGGTCTGTAATAGGGAACTGACTTGAGATAATACGGCATCCCCTGTCGATTTACCGAGAACCGTTTGATTTTGAGCCGCACGGTTTAAGTTGCGTTCAATGGCTTCTTTAACCTGATTGGCAATCAGCACTTGCAGTTCTTCTTTGGCTCTTGAGCGTTGATATTGGGCGCCTTCTTCCGTTGTGGCATAGAGGGGAGGAAGACGATTTAACGCATAGGCAGCAATATCCCCCACATCTAAGCTTTGCTCACTATTTTCTTCGATTTCTGCAACCCGAGCGATCGCTTCACTCAGGACTAATTCCTCCATGACATTAATAAATTGTTTCCGAGGTAAAACGACGACTTCACCCGTTAACAAGGCTCCCATCAACCGATCCAGAGCCATATATTCTTCAATAGACAGTTCTGAGGCGGTATTACAAATTCGTCCAACCTCTGCCTCCATCGAGGGGGTTAGATAACCATCTTGCAATGCTTGCTCAACAATCTTTTCAATACTCATAATGCTTTTCTTTTACACTTCGCATCATTGTTATGTTTAACTGCTCTTGCCCAAATATTCCCTAAAAATAGAAATTAACATACTCCGGGAATTAGGTTGAACCGAGCCATAATCTAGGGTTTTGTTTTTTTAATATTCGCTAAGAATATCATATTCAGACTATGGCTACTTCTTCTAGGATACCATTGGCAAGGGGATGGGAATTAACCGGATGACTCTGGGGAAATACAAATTCAATCAATGGCTGCATAACGCCAGGGAACCGGATCAACAGATTGACCCTGAACATACAGTCCCCAATGGAGATGAGGGCCCGTAGAAGCCCCGGATGATCCCACCGCCCCAATCACTTGACCCGCTTGGACAAAATCCCCCTCTTTCACATCAATCCGGCTGAGGTGCATCAAAATACTCCCCACCCCTTGACCATGATCCAAACCAATCACATTGCCATGAATTTGAAATCCTTCTGATTCTCGCCCCACCAGGGCGACTCGTCCAGCAGCCGGAGCAACAACAGGTGAACCCATCCCCCCAGCATAATCAACACCTCGATGATAATAATCCTCCGCAAAATCCCCATTGTAGTAACGACGTACCCCATAAATCGTGGTAATTTCACCGGAATTCGGCCGTAAAAAAGGGCCCTTCCAATATTTTTCCGGGGTGACAAGAGCTTTAAACGCATCGACGCGATCAAATTCGTGATCAGTTCCCTGGAGTTCTTCTTTATCCGGGGGTAGCCAAATCGATTGGGTGGGAAAATCCCGATCGCGCAGTTGTACGGCTAAATTCTGTACCTGTGTCCCATCATTAACTTGTAGGGATTTGGTTCCCGGCTGATCTAAAGGCGTGGTGGGTAATAAAACCCGCATTCGGTTCGAGCCAATGGCAAACATGGGGTAGGTTTTCCCCTGCCAAGTAACGGTGGGTTGGGTTCCTGAAGCAGCAGACTCCAAGACCACAGAAACGGTATCTCCCAACTCAGGAGCGGAAGGATTCACTCGTACCTGGGTGGCGAATCCTGGAAGGGCCAGGACGACTGCAACTGTAATCAGGCTTAACATTAACGACTTGATCCCCCGACGCACTTTCAGTCTCATCTTCCTCTCTCCAATATTGATGGGTTATCCCTGTAAAATTTTAGGGCTGATGTCGGAATGTTGACAATTTTTGTATCCTTAGAATAAGTAACAGAACGTTACATTAAATCACTTAGTCTAAGATAAACCGTGTCAGAAGATTTTCGCTTAATTGTAGATTTAGTTCTTGTCCTTGCGGCGGCGACGATTGGAGGACTGTTAGCATCTTTACTCCGACAACCCGCAATTCTGGGTTATTTGATTGGGGGAATGATTGTTGGCCCTAGTGGATTAGGGGTGATTAAAGAATTAGTTCAGGTGGAAACCTTGGCTCAATTTGGAGTCGCGTTTCTTCTCTTTGCCTTGGGGGTAGAATTTTCCTTTGCCGAATTAAAGAAAGTTCAAGGAATTAGTTTGGGGGGAGGCGGATTACAAATTGTTTTTACAATATTAATTACTGCCCTAGCTATGGGAATTTTGGGTTGGGATACTTCCCCGATTCAAGGCATCTTTTTAGGGGCAATTTTATCCCTATCTTCAACGGCGGTTGTCCTCAAATGTTTGATGGAACGCAATGAAATGGCAACGCCTCAAGGTCAGGTGATGCTGGGAATTCTGGTAGTACAGGATTTAGCTTTGGGGTTAATGTTAGCGGTTTTACCTGCTTTAAATCAACCCCAAGGAAATGTGATTTTTGAAGCCGTAGGACGCTCACTTTTATTAATAGGATTATTTGCTTTAGGGGCTATTATTGCGGGGATTTGGGTAATTCCTCGGTTATTACGATTTTTAGCCCAAACCGAAAGCCGAGAACTTTTTTTATTAGGGGTTGTGGCGTTATGTTTAGGGATTGCACTATTAACAGAACATTTAGGATTTTCCATTGAAATGGGAGCCTTTGTTGCCGGGTTAATGATTTCTGAAGTAGAATATGCGGATCAAACGTTAACCTATGTGGAACCGATACGAGATATTTTTGCAGCTTTATTTTTTGTGGCGGTGGGAATGTTAATAGATCCGGTATTTCTTTGGGAACATTTAGAATTAATTATCGGATTAATGGTCTTGATTATAGCCGGAAAAACCTTAATTATTATTCCGATTGTTAAACTATTTGGCTATTCTTGGAGAACGTCAATTATTACAGGATTGGGATTAGCTCAAATTGGAGAATTTTCCTTTGTTTTAGCCAGTGCAGGACAAGGATTAGGTTTAGTTTCTCGACGCATTTATTTATTAATTGTGGGAACCACAGCCCTGACATTAATTATTACCCCGTTTATTTTGCAATTTGCACCAAAATTATTAGACTGGATAGAAGAAAAATGGGATTTGTCGAGTATTTTAGAAAAAAGTCAGAAAATTAAGAAAATTGCTGAAGAATTACCCCAACAAAATCATATTATTGTGTGTGGATATGGACGAGTCGGGAAAAATTTAGTTAAACTGTTACAAAGTCATAATTATTCAGTTGTTGTGATTGATCAATCAGAACAAGCCCTACAAGAATTGAGAAAAAATAACATTCCTTATTTATATGGAAATGCGGCGAGTTTGCACGTTTTAGAAACCGCCGGAGTAGATCGGGCAACCTCAATGGCGATCGCGCTTTCTGATCCAATGAGTACCCGATTATGCTTAAAACGATCCTTAGAATTTTCACCAAATTTAGATGTAATTGTGATTGCTGATCGGGATAAAGATATTGAGCTTTTGTATCAATTAGGCGCGAAAGAAGTCGTACAACCTGAGTTTGAAGCGAGTTTAGAATTATCCACTCATTTATTAACAAGAATGGGTTTACCCGAAAATAAAATTAAACAGGAAATGCAAGAAATTCGTCAAGATCAGTATGCAGATTTTCGCCCTAAACAATCTCCTCAAGAAGTGGCACGGGATTTACAGCACGCCACTCAAGAAATGAATAGTAAATGGTATACCTTACCCTCGACTTCTCCCTTAACAGGAATGACTTTAGAAGAAAGTAATATTCGTCCGATGACGGGAATTAGTGTGATGGCAATTCGCCGTTTGACGGGGGAAGAAATTGATTATCCTGATGGTCAAACTCGCTTGGAAAAGGATGATAAATTATTAGTGGTAGGGGAAACAGCAGCGTTAGCAACCTTAGATCAATTGGCAAAAGGGGAAGTGACAATTCCGGCTGAAAGTATTTCTTGTCAGTGGTTAAATATTCCTGAAAATAGCCTAGTGATCGGTAAACCTTTATCTAAATTAGATTTAGCAAATCGTTTTAGAGTACAAGTTCAAGCTTTACGTCGAGAGGATAAATTTTATCGCTGGCCGAGTCGAAATTTAGATTTGCAAGCAGGCGATCGCTTATTACTATGTGGTAGCTTTCATGATTTAAACCAAGCTAGACGAGAAGTAATTCCTGTTAATATTCCTCCTTTGAAAATATTAAAAGAAACGGTGGAGGATTTAACAATTAAAAATTAAACTGTAGACAGTTAACAGTTGGCTATTGACTTAAAACCATTGTCCTCCCCGAAAACGCCATTGGGGGAATAAAATTCTAATTAGACTTTGAGAGGTGATAAAAATAGCTATCCAAACACAACTGTAGTGAAAAATAAATAATCCTAAGTTAAATTTTGAGGGAGAAATACCCGGTAAACCGATCATTTTGATCAAGGTTACTAAAAATAACGCTTCCCCAATTCCTGCTAAAAGTTGAAAAGCTCCTGGCCAATCTCGATCCCAGCGAAATTGTTGAAGCTTGATATAGAGAATATCCCACAAAAATCCAAAACAGGTAATATATCCTAAAATCCAAAAATAAATTGATCGGGGTTGATCACCGATTTGGAGTATAAAAAAAGCTAAGGTTACTAAAAAACCAATGGTTGCAAACAAAAATAGACGAGTTTGCCAACGTCCGATTAATGTTGGAGTCATGGAGATAAAAATTGAGAATTTTAGAAGAGATTATTGTAAATTTTTGTTAAAGACTGGGATTTTATATTCCTCTAATCAGTTTAGAATATTATAATATAAATTGATAGCATTGCACCCGGATTGAGCGCCCATTGTGTTAATTATGGGCGTTTTTTTATAAAAAATTGACTCTTCAGTATTGAGAATACCATTCTCTTTTAATTTAATATTCAATTATCCGAATACTATTGGGCGGAATGGCTACATTAACCTGTTGACCGATTGTAAAGCGTTGTAAATCATCTTGATGGCAATTTTGAATGCGAATCATGATGACTATTTTATCAGTTAAACGGACATTATAACGGGTATCCGTTCCTAAATAAATTGATTCTTCAAGGATTCCTTTCCAGGTTTCAATATGGGGATCATTTGTCTGATTTTGACAAGGATTAGGATAGAGAGTTATTTTTTCAGGACGAATCACTAAATTAATAATTTGTCCTTCTATAACGGGTTGAGAGGTTGTCAGATGAAGAAGGAGTTTTTCATCGACTAAAACTGTGATTTCTTGTCCTTGAATTTGGGTAACTCGTCCTGTTAAAACGTTAGTTTCTCCAATAAAATCAGCTACAAATTTAGTTTTAGGATATTCATAAATTTCCAGGGGAGTTCCGACTTGTAATAATTCTCCATGATTCATGACTCCAATGCGGTCGGACAGGGTTAATGCTTCTTCTTGATCATGGGTAACATAAACAAAAGTAATCCCTAATTGTTTCTGCATTTTTTTAAGTTCTAACTGCATTTCTTTTCGCAGTTTTAAGTCTAAAGCGCCCAAAGGTTCATCAAATAATAACACTTTAGGCTGTTTAACTAATGCTCTTGCTAACGCCACCCGTTGCTGTTGTCCACCGGAAAGCTGACGGGGATAACGAGTTTGAAAATCGGTTAATTTAACTAAAGATAATGCGTCTGCGACTCGACTCTTAATTTGAGGACGAGGTAAATTTTCCATTTCCAGTCCAAAGGCTACATTTTCCGCGATGGTTAAATGGGGAAATAACGCATAATTTTGAAAAACAGTATTGACTGGACGATGAAAGGGAGGACGATTTTTCATCGGTTCTTGATGAATTAAAATTTCCCCAGAAGTCGGAATTTCAAATCCAGCAATCATTCTTAAGGTTGTGGTTTTTCCACAACCTGATGGCCCTAACAAGGAAAAAAATTCTCCGGTTTTGATTTCTAAATTAACTTGACTAACAGCTAAGAATTCTTTGCTATTTAATCCTTTAAATAATTTAGAAACGTTCAATAATTCTACAGCAAGATTCATAGAAAAAAAGAAGAGAAGGGGAGCAGTTGTAGGGTGCGTAAGAGCTTCTCGAACGCACCAAAAGAGTCAATAATCAACCACCTTTTATTTTCCCACACCGACTTTAACTTCTGTCCAAGCTTGATCATAGAATTGGGTCGCTTCTCCGACATCTTGAAGATATTGAAGTTTATCAAAAATTTCTGGAGGGGGATAAATACCAGGATTTTTTAAGTTTTCTGCTTCAATTAATTTTTGATCAATCGCAACTTTATTTGGGGAAGCAAAATCAATAAAGTTAGAAATTTTTGCACTATTTTCAGGTTCTAAAACAAAGTTAATAAAGGTTTCAGCAAGTTTTTTATTGGGTGCACCTTTGGGAATCACCATATTATCCATCCCAATAATACTCCCTTCTTGGGGAATTACATAACGTAAATCTGGATTTTCTGCCATGACTTGAAAAATATCACCACTATATTCCATGGTTAAACTCACTTCTCCTTGATTTAACAATTGTTGACCTGTATCGGGTACAAATGCAGCAATATTATCTTTATTTTGAATCAGAAAATCTCGCGCCTTTTGGATTTCTTCGGGGTTTTTCGTATTAGGACTATAACCTAAATACATTAGAACAGCCCCCATTGTATGACGCATATCATCTAATAAACTGACTTTTCCTTGATATTTGGGATCGACTAAGGCTGACCAACTGTTAATTTCTTCTCCTGTTTTTTTCAGATTATATCCTATCCCTAAAGTCACCCATTGATAGGGAATACTATATTTATTACCGGGGTCATAGGGAGGATTTAAAAATTTAGGTTCAATATTTTTAAGATTAGAAATATTAGCACTCTCTAATTCTTCTAACATCTGTTCATTAATCATAATTTTAACCATATAATCGGGTGGGAAGGCTACATCATAACCGGGGTTTCCCGCTTTTAATTTCGCGTAGAGGCTTTCTGCACTATCATAAGTATCATAATTAATTTTGACTTGATATTTTTGTTCAAAAGCTTTCAGAACTTCCGGGTCAATATAGGTTGACCAGTTATAAAGATTGAGAACATTTGCAGTAGAGGGACTTGGGGGGGTATTAGATTGATTTTGTGTACATCCAAAGGGCAAAAATACGCCTAAACAGAAGAGTAAAATTAAGGTTAAAATTCGTTTCATATTGGGAAAACAGATAGGGTTGTGATGTATAAACTTATAAGCAAAGATCATCTTATAATTGTAAACTGAATGGGGTTTAAAAACAAGATTTTTTAAATTTTAATTAGGATTGAGTGTTGTTAATGTTTAACACTGACTTGATCTTGTAATTTTAAAGATGAGATGACTAAGAAAAGAGAAGCCAATAACATCAACGTTGAAATCGCATTAATGACTGGCGTGATGGACAATTTAATCATGCCATAAACAAATAAAGGTAAAGTTGTTGCGCCAACTCCTGTTGTAAAAAAGGTGACAACAAAATCATCTAATGATAAGGTAAAGGCTAATAATGCACCGCTTAAAATAGCCGGAAAAATCAAAGGGAAGGTAACTCTCCAAAAGGTTTTCCATTCATTAGCTCCTAAATCTAAAGCAGCTTCTTCTAAAGCCGGATCTAAGTCAGCTAAACGCGCTCTCACAGTAATAGTAATAAAGGCAATACTAAAGGTTGCATGGCTAATTATAACGGAAGGTAAGCCTAATGTTAAGCGAATTCCAGTCAGATTTTCTAGGATTCTAAAAACTAACGTAAAAAAGACCAATAAAGATACCCCTAATGTAATTTCAGGAATAATAATGGGCAACAATAATAAGGCTTCTAATAGTTTAGAACCAGGAAACCGAAAGCGTTCTAAAGCTAATGCCATCATTGTTCCTAGAATAGAGGCAATTACCGTAGAAATAATAGCAATTATTAAGCTATTTTGTAGAGAAATCCAGAGACTTTGAGTAGAAATATCGGCGGTACTTTCTGTTAAGCCACTCAATAACTTTTGATACCATTTTAAGGTAAATCCTGTCCAATTGGAATTCAACCGAGAAGCATTAAAGGAATAAATAATTAAGATTAAAATGGGTAAGTAGAGAAACGTGAGAGCAAAGGTGGCTTGTAGGGCTAATCCTCGTCTTCCCCAAGCATGAATAAAAGTCTCAAGAGTTGCGGTTTTCATGATATTTATTAAAGAGAATTTTCTGAATTAGAACTACGAAAATAAATCATGACCGGAATTAAGACTAAAATCATTAATCCCATTGATAAGGCTGACCCAAAAGGCCAATGACGAGCTTGTAAAAATTGATTTTGAATTAAATTACCTACCATAACTGTTTTTGCACCGCCAAGAATATCGGGGGTAATAAATGCGCCTAAAGCCGGAATAAAAACCAAAATAGACCCGGCAATAATGCCAGGATAAGTTAAAGGTAAAATAATTCTCAAAAATGTTCTAATATCGTTTGCACCTAAATCTTGGGCTGCTTCAACTAAAGAAAAGTTTAATCGTTCAATCGTTGCATAGAGGGGTAGAATCATAAAGGGTAAATACCCATAAATTAGACCTATAATCACAGCAAAGGGAGTAAACAATAAGTTTAAAGGTTCTTGAATTAAATTTAAACTTTGGAGGACGGTATTAATTACACCTTCAGAACGCAAAATAATAATCCAAGCATAGGTTCTAACTAGGAAATTTGTCCAGAAGGGAATAATCACTAAAAACAAAAGGAGATTTCGCCAACGGGGAGAAGCCGTAGCAATAAAAAAGGCTAAGGGATAACCAATGATTAAGCAAATTAAAGTGGTTAATGCTGCTAGTCCAAGGGAACGTCCAAAAATATTTAGGTATAAATCATTGGCTAACCTTTGATAATTGCTCCAGGTAAATTCCCAAGTGACTCCGCCATAAGTTCCTCGTTGTAAAAAACTATAAATAAAGACAATCACCAGAGGAATAATAAAAAAAACAAGTAACCAAATTATAGGAGGAAGTAATAAAAGCAATAAGTTTTTTGTTTTTCGGGTTTCTAGGGTTGAATGAGATGGTTTTTGCAGTAAGAAAGCCATAAATCAAAATTAAGAATATTAGAGTCAAAGGATGAGGAGGTCAGCAGAGAATAAATTAAGGTTCAAGAGTTGATTTCTGATCCAAAATCAGCTATCATGCAACGGGAAAACACTATCCAGCTAAAATTCGCTGTGAGTTGCCGTGCAAACGCTTCACTTACCTGAATCAAATCATCCCCTGGTCAAATCTCTATTTCATCACAAAGACCAGGAATTGTTAACTCTGTTTCAGAATTATCCTGATCAGGGGAAATACTTTGTTGCTATTTTCTGCCGCTATGGTTTAATTGTCTATACATTAATTCGTCATTCGGTACGATCTCCTGTACAAGCCGATTATTTATTCTCTCAAACCTGGCGACATATTTTTTATGAAATGCGTCCTTTAAATTTAAGGGAACAAGAGAATACAGACGGGGGAACCACGCTACAAAACTGGTTAATTAATGTTACCGCAGTTTGTATTAATCAAGCCGAGTTACCCCCTGTAGAATCAATTCAATATTCTTTATCCGCAGCACCCCCTCCTCTGTGGTGTTATGTGGGATTAGTATTAGATCGAATGGAACCTTTATTAAGGTTAATTCTCGTCATGGCGCAAACTTTTCATTGGAGTGAAACTCGAATTTCAGCTTACTTACAAGCCGAGGGAGAGTCTGTTTCTCCGAATGAAGTTAAAGAACTATTGAATGGAGCTTATCGCACATTAGAGGAAAATTTACCCACTGATATTCGGGAAATTTATCTTAATGAAAAGAGTTTAGCTTCTCAGTTAGAGCAAAATTCCGATCAACAAATATTAAAGCCTTAAATTGGCAGGGAAAATGCGAATCGAAATTAATTCAAAAATACACTTCCTGTTTCCGTAATATTGAGAGATCTCGTATCAATATTGAAATCATTGGTCACTCGGAATTGAACTTCTAAAACTCCAGGGGAAGTTTGCTTGGGTTGAACAAGTAATAAACCTCCATCTTGGCGGCGATAGGTTAACGTAATCGGAGGTGAACCTTGTACTTGAATGGTAGAATTTTGCACTAACCATTCTTCACGAGTTCCTCCAATCACTTGATATTGAATGGGTACATTAGCATTATTAATTAATTTAAGGGTGACAACTCCATTGACTGCACCAACTCTTGCACTGGGTAAAGGAAATTGAGGGGGAATATTATTTTTTTCAGCATTAGAAGAATTAGAATTAGAATTAGAATTAGAGGGTGTTGTGGCAGGTGCTGCTTGTGGTTGTACTGGTTTACCGGGAGGGGGGCCACCTGCTAATGTAATCGCAGATAAAGCGGTGAACCCTCCACCGATAGCGAGGAGCCAAATCATCCAGTGAGATAAAGTAATTTTCATGATTGATCATCCTTTAATAAATATTTACAAATTTTGGGATCAGTTGATTTAATCCAGTTTAAGCTAGATTAACAATTTGAGGGTGTAATTTGGTTTTTGTTTAACTTTTACAGAACATCTGCTGTTGTTCAAACCCGCACCTTTGGTATTGATGAGTTTTTACACTGAATTCAGACTTGCTCTATAATGGGTACATCATCCTGATCCGATTCACCCAAATAGGTAACAGGTTAAAACCCAATATTGTGATCATTTTAGCTATGAAATTGCTCCGAAAATTTCCAATTTTTATCTTAACCTTCAGTGTTCTGATTGTCTCTATGTTAGCAATCGTACAACCCGTTTTAAATTCACGGCATACTCATCAGTTAGTGGCTCAATTCATCCCCATCATTCGTACTAAAGTTGCCTTGGTAACACCTCAAATTTCTCCGAATCAGGGTATTGAAAAAAACATCAGCCTCAATCAAATTTCTACCACCTTAGCTTCAACCTGGACAACGACAGATCACAGCAATACTGCTATTACAGGATGCAATTGTCCTCAATGTCAATTAACCGTTTAATTTAACTCAACAAAATCACTTCTGGTGTTGACTGAAATTAAAAACAACATCAGAAGTTGATCATTTTAAGCGATTCCCCTCCCTAAATAAAACTGATGAATCAGAACTCTTTTGCTATTTTAACCCAAACTTCAATTCCTTTTTGAGTCGGTTTACCAGTAGAGGTAAATGTCCAAATACTTCGTTTTTGTTGGGGGCCATAACTAATATGAATCGGTCTATTTTTACCATAAAAATAAAGAGAATCAAAGGGAAGCCGTTTTTTTAAAATCCAATCAACTAATTGATCACTCTCTAATTCTAAAATCAGGAAATCACAAGCGGCTCCTAATCGTTTACAATAATACTCTCCATTCTGTTTAACTTCATGGGCAATATGTTGATCAAGGTTAGGAGCAACTCGACCATTTTTTAATCCGGTTATCGGATCTTTTTTCTCCAAATAAATTCTTAAGTTGTGGGAACAAAAACCGTAAGTTAGCTTAAATCTAGCCAGACTATAATAGTCAATAACGGGATCAATAATATAATAATTTAACGCTTTTAAAGCTTGAATGGATTCTTCAGAATTAGGATAAGGATTAATTTGATCTGAATATTTTTGATAAGTATTTGTACAGGTGCAAAAATGATTTAAGCTGAGATATTTTCCTAATAGAACGTCTTTCATGGGCAATTGACTCAATTTTTGATTATCATATAATTGATAATAGCCGAATGCGAAACGACGAAAGCTGGTTTTGTAGTTAACCCAAACCCCTGATCTTTAAAGTCTGAACCATTATGTCTCATCAAACCGAAACCTCACTCACCCAGGAGCTCAAAAGCCATATCCTCATTTTAGGGGGAATTGTGGCATTGCTGTGGATCATTGAAATTATTGATTTTTTTGTATTTAGAGGCACATTAAATCGCTTAGGGATTCGTCCCCATAGTTTACAAGGGTTAGAAGGCATTTTTTTCGCCCCGTTTTTACATGGGAACTTTAATCATTTAGCAGCCAATACTTTACCTTTAATTACATTGGGTTGGTTTGTCATGCTGCGGGGTGTTAAAGATTTTTTTGTAGTCACATTTATAACCATGATGGTTAGTGGTTTAGGAGTGTGGTTATTTGGTTCTCCCTATACCATTCATATTGGGGCCAGTGGCGTTATTTTTGGATATTTAGGATTTTTGCTATTAAGAGGATTTTTTGAACGCAGTTTCGTTTCTATTGCCTTATCCTTACTGGTAGGTTGGCTCTATGGGGGCTTAGTTTGGGGAATTTTACCCTTACAATATGGGATTTCTTGGCAAGGGCATTTATTTGGATTTATCGGCGGTGTCTTCGCTGCACAAATGCTGGCTCAATCTCATCGAACTAAAGCATAATTTAGATTAACCCAAAAGTCTAAAAATTAGGTAACATACATTGAAAACCCTCTGTAACAAAGTCAGAATCATGGCTCCAGAGGTGAAACCAAATTATAATATAAAAGGGTTCATGGACTGGCTTTCAATTTCTGGAAATTGGGTTTTAATTCCCCCTCGTCCTCAAGCAATACTGCATTTTTTAGGAGGGGCATTTGTGGCAACAGCACCCCATTTAACCTATCGTTGCTTATTAGAAGAATTAGCACATCAAGGTTATGCAATTGTTGCGACTCCTTTTGTTAATACCCTCGATCATACTGCCATTGCTAAAGAGGTTTTATGGACATTTGAAGATGGATTAGAAGATTTATATGATCTGCAATTCTTAAAACGGCGAGGTTTACCGATTTATGGATTAGGACATAGTATGGGATGTAAAGTACATTTGTTAATGGGTTCTTTATTTCCTATAGAAAGATCGGGTAATATTTTAATGTCATTTAATAATTATGCCGCTCGTCAATCAATTCCTTTGGTTGAACAAATTTCTCAAGTTATGGATGTAGAATTTACCCCCTCTCCTGAAGAAACAAATCGTTTAGTTAGCGATCGCTATCAAATTCGACGAAATCTTTTAATTAAATTCTCTAAAGATACCATTGATCAAACCTCTAACTTACATCAAATTTTAGATCAACGGTTTCCAGGGTTAACAACCTTGCAAAAACTCAACGGTGATCATCAAACTCCCCTCGGTCAAAATGTTAGCTGGTCAGTAGGAGAAACCTTTACCCCCTTCGATGCTGTCGGTCAATGGATTAAACAAGCGGTTTATCAAGATTTGAATCAACTCAAAAAACAAATTTTGTATTGGTTAAATCCTTTAATGTCTGTTTAAAATACAGGAGTCTTAAATCGCTATTCAGTAGAGAGGTTCGATGCAACGTCTCTACTATTTTATCATGATTAGGGAACTAATCGGGAATCATTACGTCTAGTATTGGGCTTTGCTGAGATCCCATCTGTCATGATCTCAGAATCAACTCAAAAATTCATTCCAGAAACCCTTGTAGGGAATTATAGGGCTAAACGTTAAAAAAAGACATCAATTCTGAGTTTCCTTATCCTGATTTTTGTGCAAAGTATTATTCAGGTTAGGGGAGAATCTGTTTGTCAATATTTTTAGCAGCTAAGTTAAGAGAAAATTAATTTTATTTTCAGATTAAATCCGGTTCATGAGTCCTTGATACTTCACTTCTACTATCCCGGCAGATGGGGAAAATTTTTTTAGAATAGAATTCCTAATGCTAACGGATTTTTGATAATTAATTCTTAAAGTTTAAAAAAATTATTAGTCGTTTTGTAACTGATTTAACAACCGATTAAGACCCATCCCTACGGAGTTATTAATCCGTAGGATTCATCAGTATTTATTCAGATAAATTTTTCCCAGTTCAATCCGGATCACTACTTAGATACTGGTATGTGGGGATAGTAGTTTTCAATTAACTTCAACCTGAGATCTCAAACACTTAGGGTGCAAGAGTTATCAACAGTTGCTTGACAACTGTAACATCCGAAAAAACCCCCAAATCAATCATGATTTCCATAATGTACCCTCTCAAGGATGACAAGTTTGTACGCTTGTCTCTGATTTTCCGACCGTCCCTATCTAAAAGCCTTGGGGTTGAAACTTTAAGTGGTCGAGATTTCAACTCTAAGAACCCGTGGCTTTATTACCCTATCATCACAAGCTAGGTTGTTACTATGTCTTTACCCTGTCAAAATCCAACGGAACCCACCCTTATACAACCCAACCCTGACTCCAAAGATAGTGGGTTCATTATAGAAGGCTTTATCGATAAATCTAATAATCTGATAGGCTCAAATGGCAGTGATCGTCTTATTCTGGGTAATCAGGATGACGGAGTTTGTGCTGGAGATGGAGATGATATTATCCTGGCTTTCCAAGGTAACGATAAACTATACGGAGAAGATGGGAACGATACTATCTATGCTGGTAAAGGAAACGATACTATCGATGGCGGTGATGGGGATGATTTCATCTTTGGGGATGAAGGGGATGACCTAATTTTTGGTGGAGAGGGCAAAGACGTTTTGTTTGGTAATGAAGGGAATGATTCTATTATTGCCGGTTCTGGTGATGATACCGTCTACGCTGGACAAGACAATGACACTGTAGATGGTGGAGAAGGCGATGACTTATTATTTGGAGATCTCGGTGATGATATCGTATCCGGTGGCATAGGAAATGATTTCATTTATGGTGGTGAAGGTCAGGATAGCCTAATAGGTGGAGAAGGCGATGATACCTTCTATGGTGGTAAAGACCAAGATACGATTATCGGTGGAGATGGGAATGACTACCTGAGTGGAGATAAAGGAAATGATAGTTTAATTGGCGGTTTAGGTGATGATACATTCAGTTTTGTCTTTACAGGCGAATCAACAGCTAATAATATTACAGAAGCATTGGGCTTAGATACCCTCACTGATTTTAATGTCTCAGAAGACGAGATTTTCCTAGACGCAGATTTATTTAATGCGATTAGTAAAGCAACAAACGGTTCTCTTCAGTCTGGAGAACTGACTGTGATTGCGAATTTTAATCCCAACAATTCTTTAGTTGCTGGTAATGCCAACCTTGTTTATGACAATGTAACCGGAACATTGTATTACCTTGATAAACAAGGACAAGCAACACCTGTGATTCAAATGGGGACAAACTTGAGTCTCAGCGATGATAACTTCCGCTTAATTTAAGCAAAAATTGACCCTTTTGTGATAATTTTATCTTCCATGATTAACAATCATTTTGTTAAAACAAAAAAACTATCAAACCATCCTTTTATCGTGCTATCTCCTGATATAAAACTGAATCTGGAAGAGCAAACTATCCCTGTTCAGACTAACCATATTGATCCGTCATTACGGATCGAAATTGAACGTTATCAACAAGAAATTGTTCAAGATCCTAACTCAGATTTAGCCTATTATAATTTAGCCGTTGCCCTGCAACAACAAGGGTTAATGGATGCCGCTTTTGAAAACTATCAAACCGCAATTCAACTCAATCCTCAAGGAATTAATTCCTATATTAATTTAGGATTAATTTGGGTTCAAAAAGAGAATTTAAAAGAAGCAGTTGCAACATTTAAACAAGGTTTAATTCATTCCCCACAATCTGCTAAACTCCATCATAACCTTGCCCATACTTACTTTAAACAGGGCAATATTGATGCTGCGATCGCCGGTTATCTGCAAGCAATTCAACTACAACCGGATTTAAAAGAAGCTTACTTAAATATAGGGAAAGCTTTTAAAAAGCAAGGGTTACATAGTGTTGCTATTCAATATTTTAAACAACTGATTCAGCTTGAACCTGAATCAATTTTGGCTCATAGTGAATGTGCAGCTTTACTCTTAGAACAGGGTCAACTTTCTGAAGCGATGCTTAATTTTAAAGCGATTATTGAATTAGAAAAACCCTGGATTACCGCCTATTGTCAAAGTGTAGAACATTTAGACGGTCAGGACGAACTTGATCAAGCGAGAATTAGCTGTGGAAAATTCATCCAAGCCTTACAACATAATCCCCAATCTGGGAAGGTTTATCAATATTTTGCTAAAATTAACTTTCATATCGGGAATAGTTTAGCAGAATATCGAAATTACCCCCAGGCTGAATATTATTATCAAAAATCTATTCAAGCTCATCAAAATTGGATTGATCCTTATCTAAAATTAGCGCAGTGCTTTATTCATCAAAAAGACTTTGTTAGTGCTGCAATTTATTACCATAAAGCTTTAGGAATTAACCCGGATCAACCCGAAATCTATCAACAGTTAACTGGGGTATTAGAAGAACAAAAGTTAGATTGTAAACAGCACAATTTATCTAATTTAAACATTAAATTTTCTGCTAATTTTCATCAATCCGAGCTTACCCATGCTAACTGTCAAGGTTTAGACTGTCCGATTTGTTTAAATCAAGTGTTTAAAGTTTTAAATCCCACTCGGTTAGCAGAAGGAATCTATGATTGTTCTCAACCTCAAGATCTTCCTTGGGAATCTTTACCCCAATCTATTACTATTATTCCTGATGGAAAAGCCTGGATAGCTCCTCAAAAAAGTTGGTGGAATGTTTGTAATGCGATCGCGATTCTCAACTCCAAAAATGAACTTTTAACGGATTTATCCCGATTTTATCCCACTCCCTTACCCGGATGTGAAACCATTGATTGGAATCAACATCAAATCTTTTCTTTAGAAGAATTTCCTCCTTTAGAAAAAATTTCCGGTTCCGTCGCTGTTGTATCTGGTTTATCAGGAAATGTGTATTTTCATTGGATGGTCGATATTTTACCTCGTTTTGCTATTTTACTACAGGAAAAACCGGATTATTTGCAATCGATTGATTGGTTTTTATTGAATAGTATTAAAGCACCCTTTCAGCGAGAAACCTTACAAAAGTTAGGAATTCCTGAAGCTAAAATTATAGAAAGCGATCGCCATCCTTATATTCAAGCAAAACAATTAATTATTCCTTCTTTTACCGGGTCAGTGGGATGGGTAACGCCTGAAATTATCAACTTTCATCGTCAGTTGTTTGATGTGGCTATTACCCCCTCTAAAAATAACTATCCAGAGCGAATTTTTATTCGCCGAAATCGAGCTAAATATCGACAAATTCTAAACGAAAGTGATGTCATTGCTTATCTGAGTGAATGGGGGGTCGTTCCCGTTGAGTTAGAAACTTTATCGGTTGAAGAACAAGCTCGTTTATTTGCTCATGCTAAAGTCATTATTGCTCCTCATGGTGCTGGATTGACAAATTTGATGTTTTGTCGTCCTGAAACCCTTGTAATTGAACTGGTATCTCCCCATTATATTCGTCACTATTATTGGATCATTAGCCAACAATTAAGACTGAAACATTATTACATTACAGGAGAAGAATTTTCCTGTTATCCCTTGCAAAAGTTAATGTATCAATCGCCATTAATTGAGGATATTTATGTCAAAATAAATACTTTAGAAAACATCTTACAAATTCTAACTCCTACTTTCCAAAATCAAACTCAAATTTACTCTTGTTTTAGTCCATTTAAAGCGAGAGGACAACCGGAGGAGAAAGATCATTTTTTTTTGATAACACCCACAATAGACTTAATAGATACTGGAATAATTTCCATAGATTTACGACAGACTGAACAAAAAATTGATCAAGGGAGTTCAAAAGCTAACATGGTTACTACTTCTTACAATAAAAACCGCACTACTTTTTCCGAAGAATCATCAATCCTTGAAGCTAAAAATTCAAGTAATAGTCTAGGAAGTCGGTTAACTTCCTTAGATTTGTTTCGTCTTTCTAAACAAGAAAATATAACGGTTATAGAAATTAGTCTAAAAACGGCTCACACCTACTTTGAACAAAAAAACTATCAGCAGGTAGTCGAAGAATGTAAACGAGTGATTGATCTCGATCCAAATGCCGTTGATGCTTATCACCTTTTAGGAAAAGCTTTACAAGGTTTAGGTCAACCGAAAGAAGCTCTTAAATGGTATCAAAATGTTGTTAATTTGAAACCAGATGAAGCAATTGTTTATGCAAATATTGGAAATTTATATGCACAACTCAAACATTGGAAACAAGCTATTTACTCCTATCAAAAAGCAATTAAATTACAACCCGATTTAGCTCTAGCTTATCGAAATTTAGGAAAGGTTTGGAGTAAAATTGGTAAACTCAAAATAGCGGCTTCTTGTTGGTATCAAGCCTTCAGTTTAGAGCCGAACACTATAAAACCCGAAGAACATCTTTCTTTAGGAAATATTCTGTTTCGTCAAGGCAAAATTAATCAAGCTGAAAGCTGTTATCGTTATGCTCTTAAGGGAAATTCTAACCCAGTTGAAGTGTATCATAATTTAGGAGAACTATTCGCAACTCAAGAAAAATGGGCAGATGCTGAAAGTTTCTATCAACAAGCCATTCAACTTAATCCTAAATCCTTTGAATCTTATAATAGTTTAGGAAAGGTATTAGTCGCTCAAGGAAAATGGGAAGAAGTTGTTTCTTGTTATCATCAAGCCTTAGAATTAAATCCTCGGTTACTATTAGCATTACAAAATTTAACTCAAGCCCTTTTACATCACCATAAAGGTGTAGTCGAAAATTCTGACTATCGGCAAGTTTTATTATTAATGGCAGGAAATTTACCCACTCAACCGATTCTCGCCAGCCAAATGCGTTCTGCTAATATTATTCCTGAAGCCTCTACTCCAAAACGTGCTGTTACTGAGCTTGTTTCACTCCAAGAAGCACAAGAGTATTATACTCAACAAGAATATGAATCTTGTCTGCGTTTATGTCAGCAACTGTTACAAAAAAGTCCTCAAGATATTGCTGTTTATAAACTATTAGCAAAAGTATTGATTAAACAGGAAAAGCTAGAAAAGGCAAAACTGTGTTATCAAAAAGCAATTGCTTTGCAGCCGCAAAATGAAGAATTGTATTTAGAATTAGGTGATGTTTTTGCCCAACATCAACAATGGCAACAAGCGATCGCCTGTTATCAAAAAGCACTTATCATTCAACCTCAAGCTCAAACTTATCATCAATTATCTCATCTTTGGCAAACATTAGGACATTCAGAA
This sequence comes from Planktothrix mougeotii LEGE 06226, assembly GCF_015207485.1. Taxonomy (NCBI): domain Bacteria; kingdom Bacillati; phylum Cyanobacteriota; class Cyanophyceae; order Oscillatoriales; family Microcoleaceae; genus Planktothrix; species Planktothrix mougeotii. The sequence continues at coordinate 19,939 of NZ_JADEWU010000022.1, read as the reverse complement.
AATGCCGAAGATTGTTTGTATGAAGCTTTACAATTAACCCCAGAAAAGGCTACTTTAGAGGATTATCTCAAGTTAGGAAATGCCCTCTGGAAACGGGGGCAAATGACTCAAGCCATGATTTGTTATCGTCAGGTATTAGACCGTGATCCCCAGCAAATTGTTGCTCATCAACGGTTAGCTCAGGGGTTACAACAACAAAATCAACTCGAAGCCGCTATTGCTCATTATCAACAAGCCTATCAAGTTGCAATTCAACAACAAACTAAAACCCATAAGTCCTCACTTAACCCGGATTTTTTACCTTACTATGAAACGGATTGGTTAGCAGAAACTCAAGCCTTATTAGGAGATATTTATGTACAGCAGGAACAATGGCAAGACGCTATCGTTTGCTATCAAGAAGCAGTAAAATTAAACCCCCAATTAGTCTCTATTCAGGAAATATTAGGGGATATTGGGTTTGAAAATCAGGACTGGGAATTGGCTATTAGTTGTTATCGGCAAGTCCTGGAATTGGAACCTGATGCTTGGCAAGTTTATCATAAATTAGGAGATACCTTGCGAGAACAGGGAAACCTAAAAGAAGCGGTTAAAGCCTATCGCCAAGCTACCGAATTAGCCAAAAAATTAGTGAATTGAAACTTTCCTAATTCCTTTTATAAAATAGCCCAAAGTATTACCCCTATTTCCTTTTGATGGAGCAGAGGTAATACTTTTGCCTATCAACGACAATTAACGATGTTGATTAATGGCTGATTCAATGTTCTCTTGGGTTAAAGAATTAACAATAGTTAAACTAAAAGGAGAAGTTTCTCCTCTCTGAATATAACCCGCATTCAAATAAGGTAAATATTCGGTTTGATTGCGAATATAACTATTAAAAAACACCAGACTGATCGCTTTCAACACGGGAAAAGCTAATTCAGGATTAGGGCCAATGAGTTGAGGGGGAACTGGAAGCACGGATTCTTCTCCGGGTTCTAAGAAGGAAAAATGGGTTCCTCGATCTAATAACATTAAGTATTTATTTGGACTGGTTAACCAAGAAAAGGGATAAATTTGTTCAGGCACTGCGGGAGCGATATAATCATCACTACCCCCAATCATTAAGACCGGAATTTTGATTTGACTCATCCCTTCTTGACCAAAAACAACACTCGTAATGGGATTAATAGCAATAATCGCTTTTACTCGTTCATCTTGAAGATCTTGACTTTTATTCGCAACGGAACTGGCTTGACATTGCAGTAATATCGAAATATTTAAGGTGAGTTGTCGGTTAACAGACTCTGCACACTCTTGATTAATTTTACTGCTATTAAATCCTGCACCCCCGACCGCTAAAGCCGTATAACCGCCATAAGATTGACCTAAAACCCCAACATTATTTAATAGTAAAGGACTGGGAAATTCTGAATTTTTAGCTTTTTGTTCTAAAAGATTGAGAACAGAAGTAATATCTAAGGGACGATTAATAAAGACTTCTGGGCCAGGAGGAGGAGCATTCCCGGCCAAGAAATTAGCCAACCCATTTGCACTGGTTTCTAAATGTTCAGGAACTGCAACAAAATACCCATGAGAAGCTAAATGTTCGGCTAAATATTTAAACGTCGTTCGGTCGGAACCCAAACCATGAGAAATCACAATTACCGGAGTCGGAGTAGAAACTTGAGGGATATAAACATCAACAGGAGAAGAAATATTTCGTTGAGGATGTTCATAAGTAAATGTTTCTTTTTTCCATTGAATTGTACCCGGCTCTTTCAATTGAGTGGGTCGGTTATTAATAGCAGGATTATCGATTTGTGTTTTCGCCTGTTGGTTAATCCAATTCATGACAGATTTATCTTCATAAATGACTTGAGATAAATCTCTAATAGCTTCTACAGCAAAGTTGACATCAATTTCTAGGGTTTGACCTGGAAATTTTTGTAAAACGCCCAGTAAAGTCAAACCTCCGGGTAGTTGAGAAGCTTGATTAATTGCCGTTTTTAGAGCCGTTACACCATTGTCACCGTTATCTGTTTGGATAAAATTCCCAAAGCGAGTTAACATTGTCATGCCCATGGTCGTGTTATTAAATTGTTCAATACTCCAAGGGCTGGCGGTCATCGGAGTCAATAAAAGTTGACGTAGTTTTTCAGCATCTTCAACCTTCAAAACTTTGCCATAAATTGATAAAACGGGAGAAATATTTCCAGTTTTTGCAAAATTTTCTAAGTCTTTAACAGAAATAAAAGCTGTACCAATATTATACCGAATTGCAATTGTTTCAGCCGCAACTGCTGAACTGGTTAGGGTGCTTAAACTGGATATTATTCCTAATGAAAATTTGAAGAGTTGGAAGCCGAGAAAGCCGATATTTTTCTGGTTTTGAGTGTATTGTCTATTATTCTCTTGTTTAATCGGTGGTTTCATGGGGTATTAGAATAAAATGAATAACCTGATATTATCATTAAAGTTTTAATTCGGTAAAGTTATTCCGAGGTAACACCATTAATTGCATTTGTTAATTGGTTAGGGGTTAAAGATTGAATTAAACTGACCGGATAAAGGGGATCACTAATGGTTTGAGTATAAGCGGCGTTTAGATAGGGTTTGTATTGAGAATTTTGGCTAAGGTAGGTTTTAAAAAATGCCGTACTGAAAGCTTTAATATAAGAGCGACTAATTTCTGATGTTGGAATAATTATACTTGAATTTCCTAATACTTCCGATGCGTTTTCAGAAGTAATATCATAAAAATGAGTGGCATGATTTTGCAAAACTAAATATTTATGAGGAGTGGTTAACCAAGTAAAAGCATTTAACTGTTCTAACAATGCTGGGGCTAAAAAATCTTCGGTACTTGCTGTGATGAAAACTGGAATTTTAATTCGACTTAAACCCGATTTTCCTAAAATACTACTATTCACCGGATTTAATATAAAAATAGCTTTGACTCTGGGATCTTGTAGCGCATAATTTTCCGGGGGAAGTTCCAAGGCTCGACACTGAAGAAATAGGGAAGGATTTAAGGGAATATTCGGTTGTTGACAGTCGGTTTTAAGCTGGGTGAAATCAAGGGTTGCTCCGCCTAATGTTAAGGCTGTATATCCTCCTAATGAATGACCAATAACCCCCACATTTTGTAAATTTAATTGCTGATTAAACTCAGTGGAATTAAGTGTTTCAAGTTGGTTGAGTAATTCAGTAATATCTCTAGGTCGATCCAGAAATTGTTCAGGTTCAAATAAGTCTTTTGCGTCTCCATTCAGTAAGGATTGAAGTTGCTGATAATCACTTCCTGGATGTTGAGGAACAGCGACTACAAAACCATAGGAAGTGAGATGTTTAGCTAAATTTTCAAATCGTGAGCGATCAGAGGCTAATCCATGAGAGATAACAATCACAGGATAAGATAATGTCTGTGAATTTTCCCCCTCTGGAGAAATAGGTTTCGGAAGATAAATATCTACTTCAAAGCGACGATTATTGTAATGATTATTGACGGTTAGGGTTTGTTTTGTAGATGTATAAAGTTTTCCTGAAATTCGTAAATCTGGCATCTTACTAAAATCAGTAATCGTTGCTTTCTGGGCTTCTGTTTCTGATAATACTGCTAAAGATTGCGTGACCGCATGAGTTTGTCGAATAAAGGCAAAAACTTTAGTTAATGTTGTTAAGGCGAGTTCCACATTCAAGCGAATTTCTGGACTGGGAAACTGACGCATAACCTCTAATACTGTAAACCCATTGGGTGCATTCCCGACATCAATTAAACTGGCACGAATGGCATCGGCTCCATTTTCTTCAGATTGAGTTTGAATGATGTTTCCAATATGAATTAAAAAAGCCACAAGTAAGGGGGAGTTAACAAATTGTTGGATTGAAATATCGGGAGGTGTGTAACGGGTTTGCAAAAATTGTCTTAAACTTTGTTGTTGTTCAGGACTTAATAATCCTAGATAACTGGCTAAAGGTTCTTGAGGGTTAATTTTACCTTGATTAGCATAATTTTCTAAGGAATCTAGGGAAATAGAAATCCTTGTTTTTCCCAAGGGGACAATAATAAATTCTGCGGCAACTGCGGGTAGAGTTGCAAACAGGATAGATACACTTGTTAATACAAAAGATACAAACCATTGCATCGTTTTCTTTTCCTTTTAGGCAACAGAGGGGTTAAATGTTTAAAATTCTAGTTTAATTATTCTGAGAATCAGATGGATTTTTGACGTGTTTTACCGCTTGAAAGAATTGGTCTAGGGAGAGAGAATGAACTAAACTTAGGGGATAAGCTGGTTCACTAATCGTTTTAGCATAGGTGGCTTTTAAATAGGGACGATAGGTTGAATCTTGATTGATATACACTTCAAAGAAAGCCAGACTAAAAGCCCGAATATAATCATTAACAGGTTCAGGAACTGGAGCCACAATTTCTTTTAAAGAGGCACTCATACTTTGATTCATGGCAGTTAAATTTAGATTAATATGATGATCGCCTTCTGCTAAGAGTAAATATTTATCGGGTGTTGTTAACCAAGTATAGGAGCGAACTTGTTCCCAAGCAACAGGAGCGATATTATCTTTACCACTGGTTTTCCAGAATACCGGAATCTGAATTTTGCTTAAACTTTGTTGCCCAAAAATGCTACTATTAATCGGATTCATCAAAAAAATTGCTTGAACCCGTTCATCTCTCAAATTATAGTCTTTTTGAGGTATTTCTAAGGCTCGACATTGAAAAATTTGGGCGAGATTAACAGAATTAAATGCCGAGTTACAGTCTTGTTTTAAGTGATTAAAATCAATTTCTGCTCCCCCTAAAGCTAAGGCTGTATAAGCGCCAAAAGAATGCCCTGCAACGCCAACTTGTTTCAGGTTCAGTTGACCGTTAAATTCCGTTGTATTCAAGCGTTCTAATTCATTGATTAAAAACTGAATATCTAGGGGTCGGTCAATAAATTCACTCACTTTGAACCCATCGGATGCGTGACCCGATAACCAAGCTTGAAGTTGATTGGTATCACTTCCCGGATGTTGAGGGAGAGCAACGACAAATCCATAAGATGCTAAATGTTCGCCTAAATAGGCATAATTTTTACGATTTGCAGCTAATCCATGGGAAATGATAATCACAGGAATTGTGTTCGGTTTTCCCCGTTTGACGGTATTTAAGGGTGTGGGAATATAAAGATCGACAATCAATTCTCGATGGCGTTTGGAGTCTGTTAAGGTTAGGGTTTTAGGGGTAACATCAAAGTCTCCAGTTTGCTTTAAATCAGGTTTTCTACTAAAATCTGAAGTTGGGGATAAGGCTGATTCTTCTAAGGATAATTTAACGATTTCTGTAATAATAGAATTAGTTTCTTTTACGAGACTATTGACTTGTTCTCGGAGTTGAAAAATCTTGTGGATATTTAATTGAATTTCTGCTGCTGGAAATTGACGTAAAATATTGAGTAAGGTGATGCCTTCAGAATCTTGATTAGCCTTCATTAATGCTATTTTAAGTGCTTCCGACCCATTTTTAAGCGTTGATAAATTTTGCGAATCGGTTTCGGATTGAATAATATCTCCCAGTTTATTCAGAAATAACGCTCCTGTGGGGGAATTTAAAAATTGAGAAATCATTATCGGATCTAATTGATGCTGATCCAATAAGACTGTTTTAAACTGATTTTGATCAGTTTGATTTAATAACAATAAAAAGCTTTTTAATTCGGGATCAATTGTTCCTGATTGAGCATAGTTTTCTAAGGCTTGTACGGATACATAAATTTTAGCTTGTCCTAGGGCTAAAGATACATTTTCGGCTGCTTGTACGGGAACAGCAGAAAAAGCTAGGGCGAAAAGTCCACCCAGTACAGACACAATTCTCCGCCGATTTAACGAGAGATTTAATGTTAAGCTAGATGGGGCTGTAATCGCCAGTGTATGTTGATTCATAATGGGGTTAATTGCCTCTAAATATCAGTTACAACGTTCTTAAAAATCCTGTCAAATGCACCCCAATCATTTTATAACCATCTTAACAGATAAGGAAGTCATTGATCAGAGCCTTATTAAAAGGTCACATCATAGCCTACTCCTGGGATCTGATTCAATTTTTCCCTTTTGGTTCCTAACTCCGGTCAGAAACCCAATACCCTTAAAGTGGGCGTTGATTCTCACTCCTTACTGCTGTGTTTTAAGCTTTATTTTCCTGATGGATTTTCACGGTTGTAAGTGAGTTAATAGGGTTTTCATTTCTTCTAATAGAGACTCAACTGATAGATTAAAGGGTAAGACTTTTAGGGGAAAACTAGAGCTAAAGCGTTGTAAATGAACCATAATTTCTTCCCAGGAATAATTGGGGATTTCAACAGACGATGACGATTTAGTTTTACGTTTTTTGTCGAGGGATTTACCTTTGACTTTAACATCAGATTGTGCTAAAATCAATATAGGAATTCTAGCTTCCATTTTTTCTAAAATCGAGAGAGCTTCAACTAAATTAGAAAAAGATTGTTGTCGAAAACAAATCAGCATTAAATCTAAACTTTTACATTGAATTTTCTGAAGAATTTCTTCCCAGCCTTTGCCCATAATGCTCCGAAATCCAGCAATTTCAATATATTGAACTAAGGCTTGCTCAATTTTAATATTAGCATTATTGGGAGCATCTAAACAATCAGAATTAACCGTTGAATTTTGAACTGAGGTAGAAGATTTAGGGTTTAATCTTGCTTTTGAAGGATGATCTTTAGTGTCTACAGGATGACTTAATTGCTGTTGCGGTAAAACGGAAGAATCGACCACTAAAATACTCGGTTTCCAACTTAAACGGGTCGCAATTTGGATCACTTCTAATAAAGCAGAACCCATAGCCAGAGAAAAAGATTGAAGACTCATCCCATCATCCGAGGGACTCGCTAAACAGGGAAAAATTGATAAGTTTTTAACTTGATTTGCAACTTGAGTTGTTACAGGGTCTAAAGTCACAATGGGTAAATGGACTAAACTTTCGTGTTGACTAATTTCTGTTAATAAATATAAGGGATTTTTAACAGAAGTATATCGTTCTAAAACGATAACATTGGGATGCCAAATTCGAGCAATGAGAGCGGCTTGATTAATATCATCGGCTTCTAAAATTCGACACTGAGAAAACTGCGATAAAAATAAAGCAGAATGATAAATTGAGTTAGGCTGGTCTAGGGTATTGATTGAGTTTAAGTGATGTTGATCTCCTGATAAACTTAACCAGAGAATCATTAACTGTTGAGGCTCGGAAGATGAAACCTCTGGAAGCAATTCTCCTAAGATTTTTTCTAATTCTACTCCTTGAACAGGAAGACTCAAAAAGCCATCACAATGATTGGCGGCTGCTCGTTGTTTATCCCCTAATGTTGCTGTGACAATGACGGGAATTTTATGGGTTTGTACATCGGTTTTTAATAAGGTTAAAACATCCCAACCGGACAATAAAGGAATTAAAGGATTAAGCAAAATAATCCTCGGTTGGAGGCGACGGGCTTTTTCAACGGCTTCTGTTCCTGAACGAGCAATTACGACCCGATATCCTAAATGGGTGAGTTGTTCATTCAAGGTTTGAATAAAGTGAGGAACCGTTTCAACCACTAAAACTAAACGAGATTGTTGAGGAGAAGAAGAACGAGAAGAGGGTAAAAATTCGGGTTCTTCTGAGGAATTGTGATTGCCTAATTCCCAATTACATCGAGGGGGACTCGGCGGTAATAATAAGGTAAATTGACTGCCTTTATTCGGTTTAGAAATAAAGCTGACATCTCCCCCATGTAATCGTGCTAACCGTTGGGTTAAAACCAACCCTAATCCTGTTCCTTCAAATTTCCGGGTTAAGGGACTTTCAAGTTGTTGAAATTTCTGAAAAATCAGATGTTGTTTATCTTCAGGAATGCCAATTCCTTTATCCCAAACGGTAAAAGCAATCCAATTTTCCCAACGGCTAACTTGTAGACCAAATTCGCTACCATCGGGAGTAAATTTTAGGGCATTACATAATAAATTGACTAACATTTGTCGCAAGCGTAATTCATCGGCGACTAAGGTTTCCAAACCGGGTTTTATGTCTAAGGTAAATCGATTTTTCAGTTGTTCTAAAATTTCCGCTTGTAGTTTGATATCGGATTTATCTTGACTTTGGTATTGTTGTAAAGTCATTTCAAAAGCTCGTTCACAAACTGCCTGAATTTGTAAAGGTTCGGGGACTAATTCGAGTTGTCCCGTTTCCATCCGAGTTAAATCCAAAATATCGTTCACGACTAACATCAGATGACGACCGCTTTTATGAATCAGTTGAGCATAACGGGCTTGTTTTTCGTTGAGTTCTCCTAAGGCTTGATCTTTTAATAAACTGGATAGACCTAAAACCGCAGTTAGGGGCGTTTTAAGCTCATGACTAATACAAGCCATAAACTCATCTTTGAGGCGATTAAGTTGAATTAAATCCGTATTTTTTGCCGTTAGTTCTTGGGCGACTCGATGCTGTTCTGTAATATCTTGAGCTAAGACTAACCAGAGGTCATTGGCTTGATTTCCTAAACATAACGCCATTTCCCATTCCGGGTTTAAATGTTGGCGAGTAAATTGCCAAACTCGTTCTTGATTGTGGGCGATGGGACAAATACAAATATAAGTATCCGGTTGGCTACCTAATTGACACCAACTCGGCATTTGTAAGGTGGGTGAATTCGAGGTTAAAGGTTGAGAAACATTCGTTAAATGACGGCTTGGAAATCCAGAATCGATTGAGGATTCTAAGGAGGAAGTTGGGTATTTTTCAGTCGAGGAAAATGTTTCACTGGCTTCTGACCAACGGGTTACCGATTCAGCGACTTCTTGCAAAACCTCTGAACCTCGACCAATCAGGGATCTCCATGCTAAATTTTGATTAACAATGATGCCATCATCACTTTGAATCATTAAGGGAATGGGTAGTTCATCTAAAAACTGAATTAAATGTTGAGATACGCTAAAATTTCCCGCCGCTAACCCATCTAACTGTTGATGAGGTTCTGAATTGCAGTCTAAAGTAGGGGAAGGTCGAGGTTGTTGAATCTGAGTAAAGCGTTGAGAATATTGGGCTAAATATCGTAATACTTGCAAACTATTAATTAATCCAATAAACTCTCCTTTCTGATTAATTAAAGCCAGGGATACCGTTTGAGGGAGGCTATTTTCTAGTACCGGATGGGAACTTTGATATTGTAAATATACCCAAAAGTCTTCTAAGCTTAAATGGGAGGGAACGCCAATAATGGGTTCGATAATAGCAGACAAAACCTCATTGAGAAAGAGTTGAGGGTCGGGGGAAGTCGGGAAGGTGGTATTGAGGAGATAGGGAAGAAACCGATGCAGGGAAATTAGACCTAAAGGATAATGTTCAGAATTGACAATCACAACTTGTTCGGAGTTTCCCTGAGAAAAAATAAACCGCAATGCTTCTAAGGGCGAATCATGGCGACAAACAGGAACCACCTGCATAAAGGTTTGGAGGTCAGCTTGGGGAGACATAAAATGTAAATCCTCCAGATGAGATAATCATCTACTTAAAGCAAAGAAGTGGTAAAGTGCCCGTGTCAACTCCCTATAGGAATAAAATAAATCCCTAAACAGTCTGTTAATCGTGTCTTTGATATTTCTATTGTGATAGATCAGGGTTAAGTTTGCCAAAATTTAACCATTTCCTAAACAAGCTTAAAGAAATTAAAAGTTTCTCAACCTTCTCTAGGGTAACTTTAATAAAATATTGAGTCCCAACCATTTACCCCTATTTTCCCGTCGGTTTCGTTGCCTAAACAGTCACAACCGTTGATCTGGGGTATAAAATATTCTATCCTCTCCAACACCTATTCCCTAATATTATAACTCCATAATGGATACCTGCTATTTTTTATGGCTGTCTCATGGGAGTTGCAATATTATTTTACATTTACAAAAAACCAGGATAAGATCAGTATTTATCCTAAAAAAAAGAAGATTAATTCTTTTCTCCAAGTTGATTAAGTGGCTATCAAATGCTATAATCTGTAATTAAAATTTATTTTTAATATTTTCGATTTATGGTGAAATCTAAAATACCCCAGTGGAATCGATTGCAAAATCTACATCCGTCTTCCCGAAAATTTTTACTGCAATGGGTCAGTTTATTTTGCTTCTGTTGTCTAATTATTATTAGTTGTACTCCCCATCAAACAAGTCATCAATCTGCTTCTACGTCTGCCAATAACGGACGAATTACAATGGGAACCACCTTAAAAGCTCGAACTTTAGATCCCGCAGATGCCTATGAACTAATGTCAGGAAATATCTTGTATAATTTAGGCGATCGCCTTTATGATTATGAACTCGGAACTAATCAACTGGTTCCTAAATTAGCCACCGCTTTACCCACCGTTAGTTCCGATGGATTAACCTATACTATTCCCCTGCGAGAAGGTGTTACCTTTCATGATGGCACTGCCTTTAATGCCGCAGCCATGGAATTTTCCATCAAACGATTTATTCAAAATGCAGGTTCTCCCTCTTCCTTATTATCCGATGCCGTTGATACCGTTCAAGCAACGGGAGACTATGAATTAACCCTTAAACTCAAACAACCTTTTTCTGCCTTTCCTTCCCTTTTAGCTTTTTCAGGAATCGTGGCGGTTTCTCCTCAATTTTATGAAATTGGAGAAGGTAAATTTAAACCCAATGAATTTGTCGGAACGGGGCCCTATAAATTAAAATCTTCAGAAATTGATGTAATTCGCTTAGATGCCTTTGAAAACTATTGGGGAGAAAAACCTGCCAATACCGGAATTGATATTCAACGATTTTCTAGTGCCTCTAATTTATTTAATGCCTTTCGCAGTGGTGCTGTTGATATTGCCTATTTATCCTTAAATGCTGACCAAATTTCCAGCTTAAAACAAGGAGCAGAAAAAGGCAATTGGCAAATGATAGCAGCCAATGGCAATAACATTAGTTATCTGATGATGAATGTTAAATCGGAACCCTTAAACCGAAAAGAAGTCAGACAAGCCATCGCTGCTTTAATTAATCGTTCAGTTATTAATGAACGGGTATTACAAAATCAAGGAGAACTACTATATAGTTTAATTCCCACCACCTTTACCGATTATCAACCCAGCTTTAATTTACAATACGGTGATGGCAATATTGAAAAAGCAAAACAACTCTTAACTGAAGCCGGATATACCCCAGAAAATCCAGCAATTGTTGAACTTTGGTATGCGTCGAATTCCTCTAATAAAGGATTTTTAGGATTAACGTTAAAAGCCTTAGCAGACCGAGATTTAGGTGGGTTACTCAACTTGCAACTCAATAGTGTAGAATCAACCACAGCCTTTAAATATTTAGAGGAGGGAATTTACCCAACTTTTGTTTTAGATTGGTATGCCGATTTCCTCGATGCTGATAACTATATTCAACCCTTTTTAGACTGTAGTAAAGGTTCGGCAGAAACCGGATGTGAAAAAGGAGCGAGTCAATATCAGGGTTCTTTTTATTATAGCGATCGCATGAATCAATTAATCGCTCAAGAACGTCAAGAACAAGACCCCCAAACCCGGAAAGCACTTTTTGAGGAAATTCAAAAACTCCTGGCCGAAGATGTTCCCTATGTTCCCCTTTGGCAAGATAAAACCTTTATTTTTGCTAAAAACGGCCTTGAGAACATCCGTTTACAACTCACTCAACAAATCCCCTTTTGGACAATTAAAAACTCAAATTCCTAACGATGAAAAAACTACTTCTATCCCTATCTATTGCCAGTTTCTCTCTTTTACCAATCATTAATTTAGCTATGGCTTCTGACTCTCTCAGTGGAACTAATTGGAAATTACTCTCCTGGGGTAATGAAAAATCCCCCCAAACCGTGTTAAAAGAAACGGAAATCAGCTTACAATTTCAAGATGATCAAATTAGTGGTTCATCCGGTTGTAACCGTTATTTCGCATCCTACACCCTGAAGGATGATCAATTAAAATTTGGTGTCGCTGGAAGCACTCAAATGGCTTGTCCTGAAGAAATTATGAAGCAAGAAGATCAATTTCTCTCAGCTTTACAAGCCTCAAAAACATTTACTATTAATTCTGAAGGTCAACTGCAAATTACCTATAAAACCGAGCAAGAATCTGGAGTCATGATATTCGCACCCAATAACCCGTAGTGAGTCCTTCAGGACTCAAATATAGAGAGTCCTGAAGGACTCACTACTTTTTAGGATTGAGGGAAAATCAGGTATTAGAAATTTCACCAATCTGTGCAAGCATTTTATAGGTAGATTGACCAAAGTTTTTAATTTTGTCTTTACCTGGTTTAGTTGAGTTTTGAAGGTTTGTCCAAGTTAATCCCCCTTCAGCTTCTTTGCAATGATCAATGGCTTTTAGTGCCGCTTTAATCTGCTCGTCTTTGACTCCAACGTTTTCAAGTTTTTGTCGAATTTCTTGATGATTAGCATTTTGTAGGTTGAGTGGGGGAGGCGGAAGCCTGATAATAATCTGTTCAACTAACTGAGTCAGTTTATCAAGATTAGCCGTTAAATTATTAACGGTATTTTCAAGCTGTTTTAATCGATTGTTAATTTGTGTAGTTTCAGAGGATATCATTTGAGATAAGGTTTGAAATTCTGGAGTTCTAGGTGGAATAAAACCACCACCAAGCAATTGTTCCAATTCGGTTTTCATGGTAATTGCTTGTTCATCTGTCAAATCAAAAACCCAAACCCAAAGACGCTCAATTTCTAATTCTTCAGCGACAATACACCAATCTGCACCATAAACAATTTCATATTCCTTTTCTTCATCATAAGCTTGGGTTCGTCGCACCACTAAAGATCCTAAATTACTTTGATGTTCCCTCAGTGTTTGAGCTAAACGTTCTCGTCTTTCTGGTAAAATTTCTATCGTTTCTGCATTCGGTATAGCAATTTGAAACGTATAAATTTGACCATGATTAATGGGTTTAATTCCTAAATAAGAACCAATTTGAATCTGACGCTCTGATAAACTCATCGATTTTAACTCCCTTTTTTAGAAATTTTAACTAAGTGTTGAGCTAATTCCAGATAACGTTCACTGGCTTTTTGGGCGGCTTCCTTTTCTTGAAAAGTCAATTGATTATCAAATTCAGAGGAAAAAATTGGATATCCTTTATCGGGACAATTAGAAACAATATTCAGCCGAGGAACCCAAGTATGTTCTGGGAATAAATCAATATTATCCTGTTCTCCGATTTTATCTAATATCTCAAAAATTCGATTTCTCATCGACAGATTAAAACTAGAAGAACGTTGATCATACATACTCACGCCTATTCCTAAAATCGGTAACGCTTCTTCTTTAGATTCTCCGACTTTACGAGCTTTTTCAATCACATATTCTAAGGCTCTGACGGGATAAGGAGATAGTTGTGTGGGGATTAAAATGCCTGAAGAAGCCATCAAGGAAATCGCATTCACTTTACTAAAAGACGGAGGCGGATCAATTAAAACAAAATCATAATGATGATTTTTAAGCTTCTTAGCTAAAACTCTATCAATATCAACAGCACTCAGTAAATCCGGTTCCTTATAACTTAATTCAATATGGGACGGAACTAAATGTAACTTTAGATTTCCCCATTGTTTTTCAATCACTGTATCCTCTAGTTTAACTCTCGGATGAAGTAATAAATGGGTAATATTTTTTTTTCCTTGATTTTCAATATCTTCTAAGGGGTCAATTCCTAAACCTGTTGTTAAGTTAGCTTGAGGATCTATATCAATCAAAAGCACGTTATAACCTAAATGATTTAAGGCGGCTCCTAAATTAATCGTCATCGTGGTTTTACCCACTCCACCCTTATTATTAAAAACAGTAATAATCATTGATTGTTTCTCCTGATTAGAATTAGCAATAAATTTGGATTCTGTCTGCTCCAAATTCTCTCCTGATGGTTTAGGAGGTTTAGAATTAGACTTTTTACTCCGATTAAATAATCCTAGCATAGTTGGATTTTGGAAGGAATTGGCGATCGCTCTTAAAAACCGAGCATGAACTTTTTGTTGACTTTTATGTAACGCTTGACTAAATTTTAATCCAATTTTTTTACCCAATAATTTACGCACCAGTTGAAAATCTTGAATCAGTTGGGATTGAGAATAGGTTAAAATTGTCTGGACATCCCCGCTATAATTATAGAGAATTCTAAACTCATAGCCATTAGTTAATAAGCCCAAAATAGCACCTGACTTTCTCATATAATCATGAATTTGCCAACTCGAATAAACAATTTTTTTCTGGGGTGCTTTAACTTCAATGACTAAATAGGGAGGATGAGGTGCAACGGCATCATGGGGGTGAACACAAAAATCAACTCTAACTTTACGAATAACAGTTTGTTCTCGCCAGTCCTGAGCATTATAGCCTAAATTTTCTAACAGAGGAATAATAATATTCTGCTCAATATCTGATTCACGACTAGCAGGAGTAATGGATTTAAACCACTCAGAAAGCGTTGAATTTGTTAACAGCATGAAGTGAACAGATGCACTTTTGAAGGATTATACCAACCTCTTCAGCAAAAAACATCTGTTAAATTACTGATCTTAGTCAATTTAAGATAACCGATGATTCCTGTCTAATACGGATTAACAATTAAAACCGTAGTGAGTCCTTCAGGACTCTCATAGAAGCGTGAACGCCTCACGACTAAAAAACAGTAAAACCGTAGTGAGTCCTTCAGGACTCAATCTTAATAGAGAGTCCTGAAGGACTCACTACTAAAAAACCCTCTGAAATTTAGAGAGGGTTTGAGGAATAAATTCAAGTGGGATTTAATTAATGCTTGTTGTATTCCTTAAAGGAAAGGTAAGCATTTTCCGGGTCATATAAATGGCACTGATCCACAATCTGAATCATTAAAGACCAGGAAAAATCAGATTCAGGATAGAGATATTCACCCCAATTATCTTGTAGACTTTGATAGGCTGTCCGTAAATTGTAGAAGGGAATGGCGGTGGAAATGTGGTGCGGGACATGAACATTAATATCGTGACACAAAAACTCAACCCAACCGGGATAATTGCAGTGAACAGTTCCCGATAATTGAGCTAAGGCTTCATCCCAATCTTGGGGCTCTTTAAATTGAATATCCGGGGTTGTATGATGAACGAGGGTGAAGGTACTCATCCAGAAATGGTAAACTAACCAAGGCATTAACCAGAATTTAACAAAGCCCCAAATTCCGATTGTAAAAATCATTGTGGGGAATGCGATCGCAGCACATCCGATTACAAATAAAGAGGAAAATTTGACCTGTTCCCGTCCTTTTCCATCAAATTTGCGCCAATCAAAGTGAACAATTGCCCAATGTAAAATTGAGGCTAACCACCAGAGCCGTCCTCGTGTTAATTTATAAGCAACTTGTACGATTTTAGGGGAGGCTTCATAGTTTTCGATTGTCCAGGGTTCCCAAGCATTATCTTCCGTTAGTTTATTGGTATGTTTATGATGATGATCATGTCCTAAACGCCAACTGTGGAAGGGATAAATTAAGGGAAGAAACGCGATATGACCGACTAAATTATTCACCCAACGACGGTCAGCAAAAGAACGATGTCCGCAGTCATGACCAATGACGAAAAATCCCGTTAAAGCTGTCCCGGTAAAAATCCAAGCAAAGGGGAGTAAAAACCAGGGAGAATAAGCGATCGCAAAATAGCCAGCAACAACAAGAACAACATTAATAAAAACCGTTAGCCAAGCTTTTTTCTGATCTTTGAGAAAGACTTCACGGGGTAGACTTTTGATAATGTCTTTTAAACGTAAGTTTGATGTGGAATTAGCAGAAGATGCTAAAGTTTGAGGTTGAACAGATGATAATGTCATAGAATCTTGCAAACTTTTAAATCCCTCAGTATTAAGGGTTAGGGTAATACTAAAATTGCGTGATTTTTTGCCTCTAATTTCCGATGGATAGCCGCAGAAATCCCCCAATTTTCCATGAAAAACTTTACCTGCATCAGACAAGCAGGCACTTTTGATCAATTAGAGACTGCTGATAAAAATTATGTTCAAGGGAATCCAACCGATTTAAGCCCGACTCCAAAAGTAACCTCCTATAAACAGAGTCCGTCAAAAACCGAGGTATTTAGCAGTCTTTGCCAAACCCAGTTGGGAATGATTAGGATAGGGAGTTGAACTTAGACGGCTACTCAACAAGTCTGTGGGGGTGATATTGTTTCTTGGCGCTGTTGCTTGATGGTTTGTAATTCCAAGAGCAAGGTTTCAACTTCAGCGTGCAAATGCAGAAACTTCACTTGCTGATCAGCGCTGTAAAGATTTTTCATCGCATCAATCGTTAGAGGCTTAGACATAACAGAACCGGAAGTCCGGCTTGAAGGGGCATCTAAGGTTTGAGAACGGGATGCGGTCGAGGAACGATTGGACATCAGCAGTTGATTTGACATCTAAAAAATTTTAGCTCAACAAATCTTAACTATATCCTACCCTGAACGTTTACTCTTATTGAAAAAAATATTAAAAGTAAACGAGAAGGTAAACTAATTGACATTCTCAGGTTTGAAAACACTGAGATTCTTTAATCATCGAGTCAACTTGCTTAGACAAGATTTCTCAAGCCTAAGTAGAGGTCGATTCTCCTAAAGCTTAACTTCCGGTATGTCCTACCGTACAGAAGAAAGTTTTTTCTACTTAAGTCTTGTCCAAATTTAGCTTTCCTAAACGTCAACACTGTTAGGTGTGACCGCGCGCTCAACCGATAAAAGTTGAGTTGTTACGTTGTTTAGTTATACTCAATATAAGGAATACACCCAACGGCTGATCCTGTCAACTGATCAAGTTAATGGATTTAAACCGTTCAGGGAGTTCTCAAATATCATGAATTTGTCTATTTGTCAATCCTTAAACGGATTATTTTTCATTTATTAACTCCTACCAAGATGACGTTGACTTTGCCTACAACCCAGTCCTCATTAAAGTGCTGGCCCGGTCTGATTGAAGCCTACCGCAACTATTTACCTGTTTCTGAAGCGACCCCTGTTATTACCCTACAAGAAGGCAACACGCCCTTGATTCCAGCCCCAACCCTTGCCGAACGCATTGGCAAACAGGTGCAAGTCTATTTGAAATATGACGGACTCAACCCCACAGGCAGCTTTAAAGACCGAGGCATGACCATGGCGATTTCTAAAGCCAAGGAGGAAGGCAGCAAAGCCGTCATCTGTGCCAGTACCGGAAATACCTCGGCTTCGGCGGCGGCCTATGCCCGTCGGGCCGGAATGAAAGCCTTTGTGTTGATTCCTGATGGCTATGTGGCGTTAGGGAAATTAGCCCAAGCCTTATTATATGGGGCGGAAGTCTTAGCAATTAAGGGGAATTTTGACCGAGCGTTGAATATTGTCCGAGAGATGGCCGAACATTACCCAATTACCTTGGTAAATTCCGTCAATCCCTATCGTTTAGAAGGTCAAAAAACCGCCGCCTTTGAGGTAGTAGATGCCTTGGGAGATGCCCCCGACTGGTTATGTATTCCGGTGGGAAATGCGGGGAATATTAGTGCCTATTGGATGGGATTTTGTCAATATCATTCTGTTGGGAAATGTTCTCGTTTACCCCAAATGATGGGATTTCAAGCCGCCGGAGCCGCCCCGTTAGTTTCAGGTCATCCCGTAGAAAACCCGGAAACCTTAGCCACAGCCATTCGGATTGGAAATCCGGCGAGTTGGGATATTGCGGTTGCAGCGAAAGATGCCAGTAAAGGCAGTTTTAGTGCTGTTACTGATGCAGAAATTTTGGATGCTTACCGATTATTAGCGTCTGGGGAAGGGATTTTTTGTGAACCTGCAAGTGCCGCGTCCGTAGCGGGATTATTGAAAGTGAAAGATCAGGTTCCAGAAGGAATTAAAATTGTTTGTGTGTTAACAGGAAATGGATTAAAAGATCCTGATACAGCTATTACTCACAGCAACAATAAATTCAAAGCCGGAATTGCACCGGAAATGGAAGCAGTGGCAAAAGTAATGGGATTTTAATGGCTTATATTCCATCCCTTAATGTTTGCTACAAATTCCCCCCGTGTAGAGACGTTCCATGGAACGTCTCTACACGGGGGATCATTCCATCAATTTGCTCGATTTGTTCGGAAGTCAAACCACTCACATCAAGAGTTTTAGTCATTTTAGGTGACAATTAGGATTTAGCGATATTCTAACTTAAAATGTAAATGTTGTTCTAATCACACCAATAACTGCATCATTATTATTATTATTTTGGGCAGGTGCTGTTAACCAAATTAACCCAGGAGTGATGGCAATATAATCATTTAATCGATATTTATAAAACGCTTCAATATGAAAAGGGACATCGTTAGCCGGAGGAGGATTATCACTACGATAGGGTTCTGCACCAATGACTAAACCCCCTAAATTTCCCTCTTTACCAATATCAGGAAAAGCCAAGCCAACGGCATAATACCAAATATCAGCATTGCCATTTCCCGGAGAATTTTTAGCTTGGGTATAACCTAAATAAGCATTTATGGCAAAATGGGGACTAAATTGATAAAATCCTTCTAATCCATAGGAATTGGTGATCATTTGGGGAAAGGGTTTATTAGCTTCCAAGGTTCCAACTAAGGGAAATGTAGTCCCAAAATCAAAAATTGCACCCCTATTTTTGTAGGCATTTACATAGGTTAAACCGATGCCCAATTTGGGTTTTGGACTCCAACGAATTTGGGTGAAAGCGGCATATTCACCATTAAATAAACCTTCTCCATTTCCAGCATTGTGGGCATTACTCGCTAAATAAGCTAAACTGAAAATCCATTGAGGATTGAGTTGGTAATTAGCCGCCATTCCTGCGCCTCCCCCAATTCGATAAATAGGACTTGATGAGGCAAATTCTGATAACGCTCGCGCCCCACTGGTTCCACTTTCCAGAAACGGGCTCAGGGTAGGGGCGAGATCAAATAATACACCACCTGTGGCGATCGCATTAACGGAGAGTCGGGAATTAATGGGAAAGGAATAAGCGAGACGACCATTGCGAATCTCATCATTAGGATAAGTGAGATTAACGGTGGTTAACCCCTCGGCGGAACCTCCGGGTAAAGTTAATTGAGGCGCATTTCCCCCAAACATCCGAAAATAGAGGGTATCTTGACCTGTAAAACTGGTTCTAAAGTTCAGACGAACTCGATGTTGAACCACTGGAATATTATTGCCATCCACCAACCCACTAAACCCATTAGAGAAGGTCGTAATGGCTTCCCCTGTGAGTTTTGTCGTCGTGGAAAATTGATTGGCTTCAACTTCTGCGGTGCGGGCTTCTAAGGCCGTTAAGTGACCTGTTAAAACGCTGAGTTCTGGCGCAAATTGTTCTTGTAGTTGTTGCAGAAGCGTTAAATCTTCTGACGTGATCAACTGTCCTGTATTAGCAGCAATTATCTCATTAATCCGAGACAAACAGGCATTCAATCCGGCAGCGAATTCAAATCGAGTTAAGGCGCGATTGCCTTGATAACGGTTATCCTCATATCCGGTAATACAGCCATAGCGTTCCACCAAAGATTGCAAAGCTTGAAACGCCCAATCCCCCGGATCAACATCTGATAAATAAGATACTGAGGTAACATTAAATACCCCATCATTCGTCTCCGTATTATTATCAAGATCAGCAAGTTCGATTTGTTCCTGAATGGTTTCAGTGGTATCTATTGGGGGTTCCGGTGCTGCTAAAACTGTTAAATAGCCATTCAGTCCCATCGCCAAACTCATCGACCCTATCGCCCATTTCTCAAAAAATCTATATCGCATTTTTGTTGACTGTTAACAGGTCAGTGGAACAGGCATCTTGCCTGTTCAGTGGGGTTTCGAGTTTCACCAAAGGAGTGTCTATTATTTCCCCTCTTCCCCTTGTCCCCCTATCCC